>JAGAWD010000291.1 GCA_017941585.1 Olsenella sp.
AAAAGGGGAGCAGCGCCTACGTCGAGGTAGACGGCGGGATCGCCGCGAGCACCGCAGAGCGCGTCTGCGCGGCGGGGGCGAATGTGCTTGCCGCCGGAAGCTCGGTCTTCGGCGCAGCAAATCGGGCTGAGGCCATCGATGAGCTGAGGCGGCTCGGCGATGCGGGAATAGCCCAGAGGCTCTGACATGGGCGCATCTCAAACCGTATATCTCGACTTCGCCGCCTCGGCGCCCGTTCGCGAGCAGGCGCTCGCCGCCGCCGACGAGGCCGACGTCATCATCTTCGTTGTCGACGGCACCGTGGGCGTGACCGACGAGGACGAGGAGGTTGCGCGCGTCATCCGCCGCTCCAAGAAGCCCGTCTTCCTCGTGGTGAACAAGATCGACAACCCCGCCGAGGAGCTCGAGAACTGGGCCTACTACTCGCTCGGCGTTGGTGAGCCCAGGCCGATATCGGCTGGCCACGGCCACGGGACGGGTGACCTCCTCGACGACGTGGTCGCCGCCTTCCCCGAGGTGGAGGAAGAGGAGGAGCCCGCAGACGACGGCACGCTCAACGTCGCCATCATCGGGCGGCCGAACGTTGGCAAGTCGAGCCTCACGAACCGCCTCGCCAAGAAGAACCGCTCCATCGTGAGCGACGTCGCCGGGACGACGCGCGACGCCGTCGACACCATGATCGAGTGGAAGGGCCAGCGCATCCGCCTCGTCGACACCGCCGGCATGCGCAAGAAGACGCAGGTGCACGAGGACGTGGAGTACTACAGCCTCGTGCGCGGGCTCGCCGCGATGGACCGCGCCGACGTCTGCCTCCTCGTCGTCGACTCCACCGTGGGCGTCACCGAGCAGGACCAGAAGCTTGCGGGCATGGCGATAGAGCGCGGGTGCGCCATCGTCATCGTGCTCAACAAGTGGGACCTCATCGACTCGGACGAGAAGCGCGAGGCCGTGAAGGAGTCCCTCGCCAAGCGCATGACCTTCGCCACGTGGGCGCCCACGATCAACACGTCCGCCCTCACGGGCCGCGCGACCGACAAGGTCCTCGCGGCCGCGGTCAGGGCGTCCGAGACGCACGCGTGCCACATCAAGACCTCCGAGCTGAACAACCTCATCACGCAGATCCGCGAGGGAGGCCACACGGTCACCAGCAAGAACCGTCGCCTCAAGATCCACTACGCCACCCAGACCGGCGAGCGTCCGCCCGTCTTCACCTTCTGGTGCAACGCGCCCGACCTCGTGGACGACAACTACGAGCGGTTCCTGGAGAACCGGCTTCGCTCCACCTTCGACCTTACCGCGACGCCCATCAGACTCAAGTTCAAGCGAAAGGACGCATAGTGAGCCTTCCTGCAATCACAGCCATCTGCATGGTGGGGTGCTTCCTCATCTGCGGCATACCCTCCGGCCTCATCATCGCGCGCCACGCCGGCAACATCGACGTGCGCAAGGTCGGCTCCGGCAACATCGGCATGACCAACGTCGCGCGCTCCGCCGGGGGCGCCGCGGCCGCGCTCACGCTCCTCTGCGACGCGGGAAAGGGGCTTCTCGCCGTCCTTCTGGCACGGCTCGTCATCGCAAACGTCGTCTACGGGGGAGACTGGAGCCAGACGCTGCCGCAGGCGGCGGGCGGATGGTCGACGACGGCGCTCTACGCCAGCTGCGTGCTCGGGCACATCTTCTCGCCCTACCTCGGCTTCAAGGGTGGCAAGGGCATCTCCGTCGGGCTTGGCGCGGGGCTCGGCATCTGCTGGCCCGCGGCGCTCTCCATGCTCGGCGTGTTCTTTGTGTTCACCATCCCCACGGGATTCGTTTCGCTCGGGTCGATCTTCGCGGCCGCGTCGCTTCCCCTCATGGGGCTGCTCTTCGGCATTCGCGGCGTCGCCCTTATCCCGCTCGGCGTCGTCACCGTGACCGTCATCTGGGCGCATCGCGAGAACATCGGCAAACTCATCCGCGGCGAGGAGCGCAAGTTCACCGTCCGCAAGCTCAAGGAGAAGCTCAACGGGTCAGCAAGTGACGAGACCTCGCGCGGGGCCTCCTCGGGCGACGGGAGTGACCGCTCGTGAGCACAGCCGTTCAAACGCAGGCGGCACCCGTCGCGCGGAAGGTCGCGGTCATCGGCTCGGGATCGTGGGGCACGGCCGCGGCCGGCCTCGTGGCAAAGAACGCCGGGCGCGTGGTCGTCTGGGCGAGAAGCGAGGAGGTCGCCGCCTCCATCCGCGAGGCGCACGTGAACCTCAGGCACCTTCGCGACTACGTCCTGCCCGACAACGTCACCGCCACCAGCGACCTCGCAGAGGCCGCCCGGGAAAGCGACGCCCTCGTGGTCGTCGTCCCCTCGGAGTACCTGCGCCACACCATGCGCGCCCTCGCCGCGCACGTCGCACCTGACGTGCCCGTGGTCGTCCTCACCAAGGGCATCGAGGCGGGCACCCACCTGCATATGGCCGGCGTCGTCGCGGACGAGCTCGGCAACCCCGCGCGCGTTGCCGCGCTCTCCGGTCCGAACCACGCCGAGGAGATCTGGAGGGGGATGTTCTCGGCCGCCGTCGTGGCCGCCGACGACATCGAGCTCGCCCGCCGCTTCCAGTCGCTCTTCCACAGCGATGCGTTTCGCGCCTACGCCTCCGACGACCTTGCGGGCGTCGAGGTGTGCGCGGCCGTCAAGAACGTCATCGCGATCGCATGCGGCGTCGCCGTGGGCGTGGGCGCCGGCGACAACACCCTCGCCGTGCTCATGACCCGTGGCCTCGCCGAGATAAGCAGGATCGCCGCCGCTGTCGGGGGCAACCCCATGACCTGCATGGGCCTTGCCGGCATGGGCGACCTCGTGGCGACCTGCACGAGCCCGCACTCCAGGAACCGCTCGTTCGGGGAGGCGTTCGCCGCCGGCAAGAGCCTGTCCGCATACGAGGGCGAGACGGGGATGGTCGTCGAGGGCGCGCGCGCCGCCCTCAGCACGTGGGAGCTCGCAAGGGAACTTTCTATAGAGACGCCGCTCACCGATGCCGTCCACGCACTCTTGCATGAGAATATGAAGCTGGAGGACGTCGTGGCGGCCCTCAAGTCGAGGACTCCCAAGGAGGAGTTCTACGGAATAGGGGTGCAGCGCTAGGCCGCCTGCGCCCATCGGCACATGCGTGCCCGACGCGCCACGTGGTCGCGCACGCTCACGAATACGAGGAGGAACGTTCCATGCTCAACGAAGACGTACGCATCGCGCCGTCGGTCCTTTCGGCGGACTTCACCAGGCTCGGGCAGGAGCTCGAGAGCATCCGGGACGCCGACCTCGTCCACTACGACGTGATGGACGGCCACTTCGTTCCCAACGTGAGCTTTGGCATGGGCATCCTGAAGCAGGTCAAGGCAGCGACCGACATCCCCCTCGACGTGCACCTCATGGTCACCAACCCCGAGGAGCAGACGCCGTGGTTCCTCGACGCGGGTGCCGACATCGTGACCTTTCACATGGAGGCCCAGACCCACGCGAACCGCCTGTGCTCGCTCATCCACGCCGCGGGCGCCAAGGCGGCCGTGGCCCTCAACCCCGCCACGCCCGTCTCCCTCCTCGACTCGGTGATCGAGGACGTCGACATGGTCCTCGTCATGACCGTGAACCCCGGCTTCGGCGGGCAGAGCTTCATCGAGGGCTCGATCGCGAAGATCCGCAAGCTGCGCGCGCTCTGCGCCGAGCACGGCGTGAACCCCTGGGTCGAGGTCGACGGCGGAATTGTGGCGGACACCGCCGAGCGCGTCGTGGCGGCGGGCGCCAACGTCCTCGTCGCCGGCAGCTCGGTCTTCGGCGCGAAGGACCGCGGCGTGGCGATAGGCGCGCTTCGGGACGCGGGACACCGCGGACTGACGGTGAGGGGGTAGGATGGCTCCGGAGAAGGGCGTGCCCCAAAAGGGCTACGTGTACCTCGACTACGCCGCCTCGGCGCCGATGTGCGACGCGGCGCTCGAGGCCGAGAGGAACTACGAGCGCTCCGAGATCAGGGGCGCCAACCCAAACAGCCTGCACACGCTCGGCCGCAGGGCGGCCCGCGCCCTCGACGGCGCCCGCCGCGACCTCGCGCAGTGTCTCGGCGGCGGGTTCAGGCCGTCGGACATCGTCTTCACCTCGGGCGGAACCGAGTCGAACAACATCGCCCTCTTCGGCCTCGCCGAGGGTGCGCGCGACCGCGACCGCAGGCGCACCAAGGTCATCGTCTCCGCCATCGAGCACGACTCCGAGATGGACGTCGCTTCGGGCCTCAGGGGCCGTGGCTTCGACGTCGCCCTCGTGCGCCCCGGCCGCGACGGCCGCGTCACGCCGGATTCGATTGCCGCCGAGCTCGACGAGACCGTCGCGCTCGTCTCGGTCATGAGCGCCAACAACGAGACGGGCGTCATCCAGCCCATTGACGAGATTGCGCGGCCCGTCCATGCCGCCGGCGCCCTCATGCACACGGACGCCGCACAGGCCTTCGGGCGCGTCCCGCTTGCGCTCGACAACGTGGACGCCGTGAGCGCGGCCGCCCACAAGATCGGCGGGCCCGTGGGGATAGCCCTTCTCGCCCTGCGCCCCCGGACGCCGTTTCGGCCGCAGAGCTTCGGCGGGGGGCAGGAGCAGGGCAGGCGCGCCGGCACGCAGGACGTGCGCTCGGCGCTTGCCTTCGCCGCGGCCGCGAAAGACGTCTGCGACGGCCTCGCCGAGAAGCGCGCACTCGTCTCCTCCCGCGCAAACAGGCTGTACGGGCGCCTCTGCGCAGAGAGCACGGGGATCGTCCCCACGACGAGCGCCGTCGTGGACGACGGGCGGCTTCCCGGCATGGTGTCAATCATGTGCCCGGGCGTCGACTCCGAGACGCTCGTGCTCAAGCTCGACCAGGCTGGCTTCGAGGTCTCGGCCGGGTCGGCCTGCTCGTCGGGGTCACTCGACGCAAGCCATGTGCTTACCGCCATGGGAATCCCGCGCGATCAGGCGCTCGGGTCGCTTAGAATCTCATTTGACACCCGTGTCGGCGAGGAGGACCTCGACCGCCTGGCCGACACTCTCCTTGAGATCGTCCGGGAGGAGACGGGCCGCCGCTGAGGCACCGCCCGTCCGCACCGGCCGCCATACGCCAGTGACGTCAGACGACGTTCGGAAGGAATGACATGAACGAGTACGAGGCACTCCTCAGGCTTCAGAACATCGACATCGCCCTCATGAGGCACAGTCGCCAGCTCAAGGCGATGCCGCAGCAGAAGAAGCTCGCCGCGCTCGACTCCGCGAAGAAGAAGCTCGCCGGCCAGCTCACCAAGATCGTCGGCCAGCGCAAGGACGCGGAGATCGACGTCGCCGACAGCGAGGCCGAGCACGCCCACCTCCTCGAGGTGCAGGGCGAGGTGCGGGACAAGCTCAACTCCGGCGAGACGGGATACCGCGAGATCTCGAGCATCGAGCAGCAGCTCACCTCGCTTGCGAAGAAGATCGAGAAGGTCGAGTTCAAGCACGGCGAGAAGATGGCCGCCCTGGAGAGGGCGCAGAAGGCCGAGAACAACGCCCGAGACCTCGACCGGAAGCTCGACGAGGAGCGTGCGTCTTTGGAGGCGTCGTTCAAGAAGGACTCTGCCGACATCATGGCCGAGGTCCGCAAGCTCGCGGCCGAGCGCAAGCAGGTGCTCGCCGATGTCGAGCCGGACACGCTCGCGACCTACGACAAGGCCGCGAAGCGCTTCGACGGGCTTGCGGTGGAGCGGCTCGTGGGCAACGTTCCCTCCGTCTGTCGCGTCAAGCTCCAGCCCAGCCTCTTCGCCGACCTCAAGAAGGCGGGCTCGATCACGGAGTGCCCCTACTGCCACCGCATGCTCGTGACCGAGGAGGTCGCGGAGCAATGAACGTCGTCCTGGTCGTCTGCGGTGGGATAGCCGCGTACAAGGCGTGCGAGGTGCTGCGCGCGCTCCAGCGCTCGGGATGCGACGTCCGCGTCGTCATGACCGAGGACGCCACGCGCTTCGTCACGGGCACGACCTTCGAGGCGCTCTCGCACCACGAGGTCGTGACGTCGCTCTACGGCAGCCGCTGGTCTCCCGTGCCGCACGTCGCCCTTGCGGACTTCGCCGACGTCGCCGTCGTCGTGCCCGCCACGGCCAACGTCATCGCGAAGATGGCGGCCGGCATCGCCGACGACGCCGCCTCGACGACGCTTCTCGCCATGCACTGTCCCATCCTCGTGGCGCCAGCCATGAACGTGCACATGTGGCAGAACGCGGCCACGCGGGCCAACGTGTCCCTTCTCGCGGAGCGAGGCGTGGGTCTCGTGATGCCGGAGTCGGGCTACCTTGCCTGCGGGTACGTGGGCGAGGGCAAGCTCGCGTCGGTGGAGGAGATCGCCGCCGCCGCGCTCGCCGCGGCAACGGCAGGCGCCACGGCTCCCGCCGCGGTCCCGACACGAGACCTCGAGGGTCGCAAGGTAGTGATCACCGCGGGACCCACGTACGAGGCGATTGATCCCGTCCGCTACATCGCCAACGCCAGCACGGGGAAGATGGGGTACGCCATCGCCCGCGCGGCGCACGACCGCGGGGCAAGCGTGACGCTCGTCTCCGGCCCCACGTCCCTCGAGACGCCGGCCGGCGTCAGGCGCGTTGACGTTGTGTCCGCGGCCGACATGCACGCCGCGGCGACCGAGGCGTTCGAGAGCGCGGACGCGGCCATCTGCGCCGCGGCCGTCGCCGACTACACCCCCAAGAACCCCGCCGGCCACAAGCTCAAGAAGTCCACCGAGCGCCTCGATGCAATCGAGCTTGTGGAGACGGCGGACATCCTCGCCTCGCTTTCCGCCGAGAAGGGCGGGCGAGTGGTGGTCGGCTTCGCCGCCGAGACGAACGACCTCATCGCGCACGCGACGGACAAGCTCAGGCGCAAGGGATGTGACCTCATCGTCGCGAACGACGTCTCCCGTGCGGACTCCACCTTTGGGTCTGACACCGACCGCGTCGCGTTCGTGTACCCGGACCGCGTGGAACAGCTCGAGACTCTGCCGCTCGAGGACGTCGCCCGCGAGCTGCTCGACCGCGTGTCGCTTCTCCTCGGGCGGCGCGCACCCGAAGGGGCCTAGGCCTTCCCGGGAGGCGCGAGGGGGCTAGTCCTCCACGCCCGACCAAGTCCGCTTGGGCGGGCTAGGCCCTGTCCAGGAACGCAAAGACCCTCGACCAGTAGAGGTCGGGGTCCGCAAGCGAGCTCTGGCAGTGGTTCGCGCCGCGCACCACGAGTAGCTCACGGCTTCCCTCGGGCAGCGCGTCATAGATGCGTCTTGCCATGTAGGGCGGAACGAACGTGTCGCAGACGCCATGAACGACCATGACGGGAACTCGGGTGCCGCCGGCGGCAGCCTCTGGGGCAGCATCCGCCAGGTCGTACCCGTCGAGGCGAAGCATGAATGCCGCGCGCGCAAGCTCGAGCGTCGGGTGCGTCGGCAGCCGGAACCCGTTTCGCAGCGCAGGGGCGATGAGGTTTATCACGTCGGAGTAGGCGCTATCGGAGACTGCGGCGCGAACCTGCTCGGGAAGGTCCGCCTCCGCAGCCGCGAGCACGACGGATGCGGCTCCCATCGAATGCCCGTGCATGACGATGCGTATGTCTTCTCCGTAGTTGTCGACGATCCAGCGTGCCCAGGAGACGAGGTCCCTGCGGTCGAGCCATCCCATTCCCACGACCGCGCCTTCGCTCGTGCCATGGCCGCGCATCTCAGGGACGAGCACGTCGTAACCATGCGTCGCGTAGGCATGGGCGTAGTGGGTCATCTCAGTCCAGTCACCGTTCCAGCCATGCGCGAGGATGACCCAGTCTGCGGACGCCCCCCTGGTGGAGTCGCCCTCTGCCTTCCAAACGTGCCCTGTGAGCGTCAACCCGTCCTCAGAGACGATGTGCTCCCGCGTGGCGACGGCCGACTCCACCCATGCTAGGCAGGCCTCCTCCTCGGTCGACCTGTTCCACTCGTAGGTCTTGATCTCGTCCTCAGTAAGGGCCTCGCGATAGGCCAGATTGGTGGGAATGTCGGCGTTGGTGAGCAAGCGTCCCACGCGCGTGGCGCGAGAGAGCATGGCCCCCAGCTCGCTGCCGGGATGCTCGTCGAGATACTGGCGCTCGCTCTGGGCGAGCGGACCGCTCGCGTTGGCGGAAAACGACTTGTTGACGAGAAAGCGGGCAAGGCCAAATGCCCCGCCGGCAATCGCCGTCGCAACCGCGCCCACGACAGTTGCGGCACCGCGGCGGCCGGACTTGTTCAGCAGGCCGACGCCCGCGGACGATCCCGCGACAAATGCCGCAGCAGAAATCGCAAGCGGACCCCACGAGGGAGACTTCCAACCCTTTCCCTCGCGGTCGGGAGTGCTCTGCAAGATGGGAGGCAGCTCTCTGGAGACTCCCTTCCACTCGGCGTCCGACCCGGCGCCCTCGCCTTGGCGTATCTCATCCATGCAGGCCAGCCTTCCTCGCGTCGCTCGCACGCCGGCCTCTTCTTTGCCGAGCCTCGGCGTACCCAGCCTTTCCTTTCCACATTCTTTTCCTATCTTATATCGAATCCGCAATCAGGCCAGCGCAAGGTTCATGTCGTGGAGAATAGATTGCGAAGACGAAATTGGGAGCTACGAAGCCGTTGCTCGAGGTGGCCTTGGGCTCATCGAAACTTCTGGTTAATCTGCCCGGCGGAATCCGGTGCGAAATTGCCCGGGCTCATGACGACCCGAGAGTCTCGGGCGCAATATGCCGCATCCCCATCCTTCCCGGCGCCCCCCTCTCCGGAGCGCAAATCACCGTCGAGCGGATTCCCCGGAGCGCTAATCGGCGTCGAGTGGATTCGCCTCGGCACCCTCGGAGCGCAAATCACCGTCGAGTGGATTCCCCGGAGCGCAAATAGGCGTCGAGTGGATTCGCCAATCGTCCACTCGAGCCACTTTTGCGCTCCCAGTCGTCCACACGAGGCACTTTGCGCTCCAACCCCTCGGTTGGTCGTCCACTGGAGGCACTTTTGCGCTCCAGCCCCCTTGTCATTCGTCCACTCGAGCCACTTTTGCGCTCCGGAGGCCCCGAGGCGACAGTTCGCTCGAAGCCGTTTTGCGCTGGGCACCGGTGTGTGGGTTGCCCATGACGCATATATTCTCTTACTTCAGCCTAGATCCATCGCCTGTGCCTCTATTACGCAGGCCTATCGCCTGGTGAGACCAAGGCGTGCCGGACGATTCGTCGGGCCGATTCACCTAAAGTTTCAAAGGGCTTGGTATCATGGGTCACGGCGCGCGGCGGGTCTTTCGCTTCTCGGGCGACGGGGCCCGCGCACCTCGGGATGTTTGGATGGCGCGAGCTTGGGCGACGCAAACCCGGGCAGAGCGAGCCCGTACAAGGCGCGCCCCTCATACCAAACCAAGTGTCGGCGCCTCGATCGTCGGCCCATCGATGCACTAAGGAGAACGAAACATGAGCGATTCGGACCAGGGGCTGGCGCTGGGCTGCCACCTCTCCACGTCAAAGGGGTACGAGGCGATGGGCAAGACCGCCGTCTCCATCGGCGCCACTACCTTCGCCTTCTTTACGAGAAACCCACGCGGCGGAAACGCCAAGGCGATCGACCCGGATGATGCCGCGGCGCTCCGTGAGCTGCTGCGCAGCCACCGCTTCGGGACGCTTGTCGCACATTCGCCCTACACGATGAACCTCTGCTCCGCAAGCGAGGACACCGTCGACTTCGCCAGGCGCGCGCTGGCCGAGGACATCGAGCGCATGGAGCTCCTGCCGGGAAACTACCTCAACTTCCACCCCGGGAGCCACGTCAAGCAGGGTGCGGAGCGCGGGATCGAGCTCATCGTTGAGGGCCTCAATCAGGTGCTCGACCCAGGGCAGAAGACGACGGTCCTGCTCGAGACCATGGCCGGAAAGGGCTCCGAGGTGGGGCGGACCTTCGAGGAGCTGCGCGCCATCATCGACGGCGTGAGGCACGACGAGCTCCTGGGTGTCTGCCTCGACACCTGCCACGTTAACGACGCCGGATATGACATAGCGGGCGACCTCGAGGGCGTGCTCACGGAGTTCGACCGCGTGATCGGGCTCGACAGGCTTAAAGCGCTGCACCTCAACGACTCGAAGAACCCTGTCGGCTCCCATAAGGACCGCCACGAGAGGATAGGCGAGGGGACGCTCGGGATGGACGCGTTCGCGCGAATCGTGTGCCATCCGCTCCTTCGCACCCTGCCCATGGTGCTCGAGACGCCCAACGATCTGGATGGGTACAAGAGGGAGATAGAATTGCTGCGTGGGCTTGCGGCGAACACGGGGGAGTGACGTTGGGAATCCTGATTGGATGCGAGCACGTCTCGCACGAATGGCCGGGCAAGACCGTTCTTGCCGACCAGACCATAGGCATAAACGAAGGCGACCGGATAGGCATCGTCGGTAAGAACGGCGACGGCAAGTCGACCCTGCTCGACCTCATCTCGAGGCGGCTCGAGCCGGACGACGGGTCGATCGTGTGGAGAAACGGAATCGACGTGGGCGTCCTCGCACAGGAGGACGACCTTGCAGACGACGAGACGGTCGAGCACGCCGTGGTGGGCGATGCGCCCGAGTACGCGTGGGCATCCGACGCGCGGGTCCGCTCCATCATGGACGAGCTCCTCGTCGACATCGACTGGCACGGCAGGGTGGGCGAGCTCTCGGGCGGGCAGCGCCGGCGCTGTGACCTCGCCCGCGTGCTCGTAGGTACCTGGGACGTGCTCCTGATGGACGAGCCCACCAACCACCTCGACCTCCACGCCATCACGTGGCTCGCGAACCACCTCAAGAGGCGCTGGGCACAGGGGCAGGGCGCGCTCCTGCTCGTCACCCACGACCGTTGGTTCCTCGACGAGGTCTGCGAGCACATGTGGGAGGTGCACGACGGCATGATCGACCCGTTCGAGGGCGGTTACTCCGCCTACATCCAGCAACGCGTCGAGCGCCAGCGCCAGGCAGCCGTAATGGAGGAGAGGCGCCAGAACACCCTGCGCAAGGAGCTCAACTGGCTCGCCCACGGCGCCAAGGCGCGCACCTCAAAGCCGAAGTTCCGCATCGACGCCGCGATGGCGCTTCTCGCCGACGACCCACCGCTTCGAAACCCCGTCGAGCTCAGGCGCATGGCCGTGAGCCGTCTCGGCAAGCAGGTGATGGAGCTCAAGAACGTGAGCTGCGGCTACGGCGAGAAGACCGTGCTCTCGGGCGTCGACTGGCTCATCGGCCCCGGCGACCGCTACGGCATCCTGGGGGAGAACGGCGTGGGCAAGTCCACCCTGCTCAAGATCATGACGGGACGCATGCTCCCGACCAAGGGCTTCGTGAAGATCGGGAAGTCCGTCAAGTTCGGCATCCTCTCGCAGCACCTCGACCAACTCTCCGAGAAGGACGACTGGCGCGTGTCGGAGCTCCTCGGCACCTTCAAGCGCTACTTCGAGGTGGATGGCAAGATGCAGAGCCCCGAGCAGATGCTCGAGCGGCTCGGCTTCGAGCGGCGTGAGTTCCCCACCTACATACGCGACCTCTCCGGCGGTCAGCGCCGGCGCCTCGCGATCCTCTGCGTGCTCATGCAGGAGCCCAACGTGCTCGTGCTCGACGAGCCCGGAAACGACCTCGACACCGACATGCTGGCGGTCCTCGAGGACCTGCTTGACACCTGGCCGGGAACGCTCATCCTCGTGAGTCATGACCGCTACCTCATGGAGCGCGTGACCGACGACCAGTTCGCCATACTGGACGGCAGAATACGCCACGTGCCCGGCGGCGTGGACGAGTACCTGCGGCTTCTGGGCTCGGCCGAGCACGGCGGCACCCCGTCTCCCGGCTCGCCTGAGCGGGGGGCGAAGGTGGCGGCGCCCGGGCCTGCCGCCTCTGAGGATAATGGCGTTTCTGGTGCCACGTCTTCGAGCGGGCTCTCGAATGCCGAGCGCCGCGAGCTCAAGAAGCGCTACGATGCCGTCTCGCGAAAGCTCGACAAGATGTCGGGAGAGCCCGATCGGCTGCGAGAGGGGATGCGCACGCTGGACGCCTCCGACTATGAGGGTCTCATGGCGGCGCAGGCGGAGCTTGACGAAACCTTGGCCGCGATCGACGAGCTCGAAACCGAATGGCTCGAGCTCTCGGAGCGCCTCGGCATAGGCTAGCCGTCTTGCAATCGCAACGGGCGCGACGAGCGCCCCGGCGCGACAGTCACCCAGGCGCGACGAGTGCCGGATGCGTCACGCGAACGAGGAGGGTCAATGGGTGAGCTTCTCAAAAGGTTTCTGGTGCCGTACCGCGCCCGCGCGGCGATCGGCGTCTGCGCGAAGGCCGTCGAGGTCGTTTTTGACCTGCTGACCCCCATCATCGTTGCGCGCATGATCGACCGCGGGGTCGCCGCGCGCGACGTGGGCGTCGTGGTCAGACTCGGAATCCTCCTCGTCCTGCTCGCCCTCGTGGGTTACTCCTTCACGCTCGTCTGCCAGAAGATGGCCTCGCTCGTCTCGCAGGGGCTTGGTACAGACGTGAGAAACGAGCTGTACGAGAAGATCATGTCGCTTGACGCCGAGGGCGTCGACCGCTTCGGCACCCCATCGCTCGTGACGCGGCTCACGGGCGACGTCAACCAAATACAGGTGGCAGTGGCTCTTGTGATCCGCCAGCTCATACGCTGGCCGTTTCTCGCGGTGGGATCGATGATCGCGGCATGCCTGATCGACCTCAGGCTCGGCCTCGTCTTCGTCGTGTGCACGCCTGCGATCGGCCTCGTGTTCTGGCTCGTCATGTCACGCGCCGTGCCCTTCTATCGGATCGTGCAGAGGAAGCTCGATGCGGTCTCGCTCGTCTGTCGGGAGACGCTCTCGGGAGTGCGCGTCATCCGTGCGTTCGGGCGTGAGCGAAGGGAGCGCGAGCGGTTCCGAGGCGCGAGCGACGAACAGGCCTCCGTGGCAATTGCCGTCGGGAGGCTCTCGTCCGTCCTCAACCCGTCCACCTTCCTCATCATGAGCCTCGGGATTGTCGCCATCCTTTGGGCGGGCGGCTCGCGCGTGAGCGTCGGCGACTTGACGCAGGGCGAGGTCGTGGCCTTCGTCAACTACATGACCCAGACGCTCCTCTCGATTGCCTACGTTGCCAACCTCGTCGTCGTCTTCACGCGTGGTGCGGCGTCGGCGCAGCGCGTGTGCGAGGTGCTCGATGCCCCCATCGTGCTTTCCGACGAGGGGCGGGGGCACGTCGACCTGCCCGCGTGGGGCGAGGCGGACGCGCTCTCGCTCGACGACGTCTCCTTCGCCTACGACGGCGCTCAGGCAAAGGCCCTCGAAGGTCTCTCCCTCAGTCTTGCCGAGGGAGAGACGCTCGGCATCATCGGCGGCACCGGCTCGGGAAAGTCGACCCTCGTCCAGCTCGTCAGTCGCCTTTACGACGTCTCGGACGGAAGCGTGAAGGTGCTCGGTCGCGACGTGCGCGAATATCCCATGGACGAGCTGCGCGAGATCGTTTCCGTCGTCCCGCAGAGCGCAACCCTCATGAGCGGCACGATACGGTCGAACCTCTCGTGGAGGAGAGGGGACGCCACGGACGAGGAGCTCTGGCATGCCCTCGAGGTCGCGCAGGCGGCCGAGTTCGTGCGCGGCAAGGCTGACGGTCTCGACGAGGCGGTGTCGGCCGGCGGCAGGAACTTCTCGGGGGGCCAGCGCCAGCGCCTCACCATTGCGCGCGCCCTCGTGGGAGACCCGCGCATCCTCATCCTCGACGACTCCGCCTCGGCCCTCGACTACGCGACCGACGCCGCGCTCAGACGCGCTCTCGCGGCGCTCGGAAACTCCCTCACGACGATACTCGTGTCCCAGCGCGTCTCGGCCGTCATGGGCGCCGACAAAATTCTCGTGCTCGACCACGGGCGCGCGGTGGGGCTCGGCACGCACGAGAGCCTTCTCGAGACCTGCGTGCCCTACCGGGAGATCTGCCTCTCGCAGCTTTCCAAAGAGGAGGTGGCGTGATGGCCAACCCCTACGCTGGTGCGGGAACCGCGGCGGGCGCGCTCGCCAACGCCGTCGGCGACATCGACGAGCAGAACCGCCCCTCTGGCGAGCTCGACGTCTCGGGCTACGGCGTCCTTGAGGTCCTTTCGCGGCTCTTTCGCTACGTCCGCCCGCACCTCGTGTCGCTCGTGGCGTCGTTCGCAAGCTCCGTCGTCTCGGTGGTGCTCCAGCTGTACGTCCCCATTCTCATCGGCCGCGGGATCGACTGCATGGTCGCCGCCGGCAACGTCGATTTTGCCGTGCTTGCGGGCATCCTCGTGAGGCTGGCGGTCGTCGTGTGCCTGGCCTCCGCCACCCAGTGGATCTCGGGGTACTGCACGAACCGCCTCTCCGTCGAGGCGGCGCGCGACCTCAGAAACGACGCCTACGAGAAACTCCGCACTCTGCCGCTCTCGTTCATCGACTCCCACTCGCACGGCGACATCCTCTCGCGTGTCGTAAACGACGTCGACCAGGTGGGCGACGGACTCCTCCAGGGCACGACGCAGCTCTTCTCCGGCGTCGTCACCATCGTGGGAACGCTTGCCTTCATGCTCTCCCTCTCCGTCCCCGTGACGCTCGTCGTCGTGGTGCTCACGCCGCTTTCCATCCTCGTCGCCGGCCTCATAGCGCGGCGGTCGAGCGCGTCTTTTGCCGACCAGCAGCGAATTCAGGGCGAGCTTGGCGGATTTGCCGAGGAGACGATTTCCAACCAGAAGCTCATCTCCACGTTTGCGCACTCATCGCACGACGTCGGGACGTTCGCCAAGATCAACGCACGACTCTACGAGAAGGGCGAGCGCGCGCAGTTCGTCAGCTCGCTCTCGAACCCCTCCACGCGCCTCGTCAACAACTTCATCTACGCCGCCGTCGCCATCGTCGGCTGCGCGTGCGTCATAACGTCGTGGCCTTCGCCGCTCACGGTGGGCCAGGTCCAGAGCTTTCTGAGCTACGCGAACCAGTACATGAAGCCGTTCAACGAGATATCTGCCGTCGTTACCCAGGTCCAGTCGGCGTTCGCCTCCGCACGTCGCATACTCGCGCTCCTCGACGCCGAAGACGAGAAGCCCGACGCGCCAGACGCCGTGACGCTTGTGGTATCGCGTGGCGCCCTCGACATCGAGGACGTGTGTTTCTCCTACTCAAGTGACCGCGAGCTCCTTCGCGACATCACGATGCACGTTCCCGCCGGAAAGCGCTATGCGCTCGTGGGACCGACGGGTTGTGGAAAGACGACCCTCATCAACCTGCTCCTTCGCTTCTACGACGTGGACTCCGGCAGAATCGCGCTCGACGGTACGGACATCACGCGCGTGACGCGCGAGAGCCTGAGGTCGAACTTCGGCATGGTCCTGCAGGACAGTTGGCTCTTCGAGGGTACCGTGCGCGACAACATCCGATACGGTCGCGCGTGCGCGACGGACGACGAGGTCGTCGCGGCCGCAAGGCGCGCCCACGCGCACGAGTTCATAATGCGGCTGCCCCATGGATACGACACCGTGGTGGGGGAGGGCGGAGGCCTGCTCAGCCAGGGTCAGAGGCAGCTCATCTGCATTGCCCGCGTCATGCTCACCGATCCCGCTGTGCTCCTCCTCGACGAGGCGACGAGCTCCATCGACACCAGGACGGAGCTCAAGGTGCAGGACGCCTTCGACCGTATGATGGAGGGACGCACCTCCCTTGTCGTGGCGCATCGCCTCTCCACAATCAGGAACGCAGACTGTATCGTCGTCATGGACGACGGTCGCGTGGTCGAGACGGGCAAGCACGATGAACTCCTCGCCAGGGGTGGTTTCTACGCCAAGCTCTACGAGAGCCAGTTCGCACGTTAGTGTCGCAGCCGAACGTCCCGGGGATGCCGCCGGCTTCGGGGCGCAACCGGCCCCGCGTGTACGCTCGCCGCCGAGCCCAGGCGCAAAAAGGCCTCGCGTGGATTGTCCTAGGCGCAAAATGCCCTCGCGTGGATTCCCGAATCGTCCACTAGAGCTGGTTTTGCGCCTGGAGTCGTCCACACGAGCGGGTTTTGCGCCTGGGCTCCTTGGCCAATCGTCCACTAGAGCTGGTTTTGCGCCTGGAGTCGTCCACACGAGCGGGTTTTGCGCCTGGGCTCCTTGGCCAATCGTCCATTCGCCGACGTAGCATATCGCACCGCCCGCCGCTCCTGCACGACGCACCCTTGTCGTTAACGCTATTATGTGTTCCGAAAAGTGATAGTCTGACTATCATCTGAGTCCTACCCCGTAACCGCAAGGCTGGGGAGGGCGAACCCCGGACGAGCCAACAAAAAGGAGCGATCTTATGCCACAGACCTTGTACGACGCCATCGTCATAGGGGCGGGGGTGAGTGGGTGTGCTACGGCACGTGAGCTTTCGCGGCACGAAGGAAGCTACCTCGTGCTCGAGGCGGAGGATGACGTCTGCTGCGGCACGTCGAAGGCGAACTCTGCAATCGTGCACGCGGGCTTCGACGCCAGGACCGGCACGCTCATGGCGCGCCTCAACGTTGAGGGAAACAAGATGTTTCCCGCACTCTCCGAGGAGCTCGGGTTCGCATTCGCGCAGATCGGCTCGCTCGTGGTTTGCACGAACGAGGAGGACAGGCCCGGTCTCGAGGAGCTTCTCGAGCGAGGGCGGGCCAACGGCGTGGACGGCCTGCGCATCGTGGAGCGCGACGAGCTCGTTTCGATGGAGCCCAACGTCTCTGACGACGCCGTGGCTGCGCTCTGGGCCCCAACTGCCGGCATCTGCGACCCGTTCGGTCTGACGATTGCTTTTGCAGAGAACGCCCGTGCGAACGGGGTCGAGTTCGTCTTCGACGCGCCCGTGAGCGAGGTTGCGCGCGAGGGCGACGCCTGGAGGGTGTCCACGCCCAAGGGCGACTTCCTCGCCCGCGCGGTCGTCAACGCCGCCGGAGTCTACGCCGACACGATTCACAACATGGTCTCTCCCGACAAGATCGAGATCATTTCCCGCAGGGGCGAGTACGAGCTCCTCGACACGACGGCCGGCACCCACGTCCGCCACACCGTCTTCATGCTGCCGACGAAGATGGGCAAGGGCGTTCTCGTAACGCCCACGGTGCACGGCAACCTCCTCGTGGGGCCGACGGCAGACGACGTCGAGGGCAAGCGCGCAACAGAGACGACGACGGAGGGCCTTGCCGCCGTTAGGGAGAAGTCCGCCCTTACGGTGAAGGACATCCCCTTCCGAGAGACGATCACCTCGTTCTCGGGTCTGCGTGCCCACCAGGCCGCTCACGACTTCATCATCGGCGAGGTCGACGGCGCCCCGGGTTTCGTAGACTGCGCCGCGATCGAGAGCCCCGGCCTCACGGCGAGCCCCGCCATCGGAAAGATGGTCGCCGGCATCGTGGGAGACGTGCTCCGGCGCTCCGACCCCGAAGCGTTTGTCGAGCGGAAGGACTTCGATCCGCACCGCGAGGGCTATGTCAACCTCAACGTCATCTCCGCAAAGGACTGGAATGACCTCATCGAGCGCGACCCGGCGTACGGCACCATAGTCTGCCGCTGCTGCCGTGTCTCGGAGGGGCAGATCCGCGAGGCGTGTCGGCGCGGCGCACGCTCCGTCGACGCCGTCAAGCGGCGCCTCGGCGTCACCATGGGTCGCTGCCAGGGCGGCTTCTGCAGTCCGCGCGTCATGGAGATCATCTGCGAGGAGATCGAGGATATCGATATGCTGGGCGTGAGCAAGAGCGGCCCCGGCTCCGAGTACGTCGTCGGGCACGTTAAGGAAGCCGAGCACGCGAGGGACGCCGTGCCCGCACGTGCAGAGGCCGAGAGGGGAGGTGGTCGTCGTGGGTAGGGCGAAAGTCTCGGATGGCGTCCTCAGCTATGACATCGTCGTCGTGGGCGGTGGCTCTGCCGGCCTTGCGGCCGCGATTGCCGCATACGACGCGGGTGTGACCTCCGTCGTCATCCTCGAGCGCGAACCCCAGCTCGGCGGCATCCTCAACCAGTGCATACACAACGGCTTTGGCCTCCACACCTTCAAGGAGGAGCTGACCGGACCCGAGTACGCCGCGCGCTTCATCGAGAGGGCGGACGAGCGCGGGATCGAGCGCCTCACGCAGACGACGGTGCTCGACGTCTCGGCCGACCACCTCGTGACCGCCGTCTCGGCCGAGCGGGGCGTCTTCCAGATCCAGGCGAAGGCCATCGTGCTCGCCATGGGATGCCGCGAGCGTCCGCGTGGCGCGCTCGACATAGCGGGCATGCGCCCCGCCGGCGTCTACACCGCGGGCTGCGCGCAGAAGCTCGTCAACATCGAGGGGTACCTGCCGGGCAGGAGGGTCGTCATCCTGGGCTCCGGCGACATCGGCCTCATCATGGCGCGCCGGCTCACGCTCGAGGGCGCCAAGGTCGAGTGCGTTGCCGAGCTCATGCCGTACTCCGGCGGGCTCAAGCGCAACATCGTGCAGTGCCTGGAGGACTTCGACATCCCGCTCTACCTCTCCCACACCGTGGTGAACGTGGAGGGGGAGAGACGCGTCGAGGCGGTCACCATCGCCGAGGTGGACGAGCGCCTCGCGCCCATCCCCGGAACCGAGCGCCGCTACGAGTGCGACACGCTCCTGCTCTCGGTCGGCCTCCTTCCGGAGAACGAGCTCAGCCGCGAGGCCGGCGTCAGCATCAACCCCGTGACGCGTGGCGCCTTCGTGAACGAGAGCCTCGAGACGAGCATCCCGGGCATCTTCGCCTGCGGAAACGTGCTCCACGTGCACGACCTCGTCGACTATGTTAGCGAGGAGTCCGCCCACGCCGGGGCCGCGGCCGCGCGCTACGTGCAGTCCCTCGGGGCGCCCGCTCTGGCACCCGGCGACGCCTCCCCGCTCGAGCTTCCCGTCGAGCCGTCGGGCGGCGTCCGCTACACGGTCCCCTCGACGATCGCCCCGGCGCGCATGGACGAGAGGCTCACGCTGCGCTTCCGCGTGGGCGCCGTGTTCGAGAACCGCTACATTTCCGTCTACGTGGGAGGGGAGCGCGTCGTGCATCGCAAGAGGCCCGTCGTCGCGCCTGGCGAGATGCAGGAGGTCACGCTCCGGCGCGACCAGCTAGCGGGCGCACGCCCCGGAGACACGATCCGCGTCCTTCTCGAGGAGGAATAGCCATGTCCCAAGCCACAACCAGCGCCACCTCGGCCGCAAGCGACGCTGCCACCGAACCCGCCTCGCAGACGCGAGAACTCACCTGCATCCGGTGCCCCAAGGGCTGCCAGATCACGGTGACGATCGAGCACGGCGAGGTGACCGACGTCACGGGCAACACCTGCCCGAGAGGCGAGGAGTACGCCCGCAAGGAGGTCACCAACCCCACGCGCGTCGTCACCTCCGTCGTCCCGGTGGACGGCTCGCCCGCCTGCGCCATGGCCTCGGTCAAGACCGCAGGCGACGTCCCGAAGGGCAAGGTGCTCGACGTCATCGACGCGCTGAGGCCTGTCCGCCTCACATCGCCCGTGCGAATCGGAGACGTCGTGCTCGCCAACGTATGCGACACGGGCGTCGACGTCGTGGCCACCAAGAACTGCTAGCGTCTTGTCGCGCGGGCGTTTCGTCCGGCCCGCGCGCCGCTCGCGCCCCGTTCCAAACGTGAGTTCCAAGCGAGAGTTCCAAAGGAAAGCTCCAAACGAGAGAGGATCGGACGGACATGACCAACAAGGAAATAGTGCTCAGGTTCTACGACGAAGTCTTCAACGGTTGGGACCTCGACCGCATCGACGCGTACGTCCGCGAGAACTACGTCCAGCACAACCCCACGGTGAAGGACGGGCGCGAGGGCTTTCGCGAGTTCATGCAATTCTTTACCGGCATGAAGCCGCGCTGCGAGGTCATCCGCTGCGACGAGGTGGGCGACATGGTCTACGTCTTCTTCCGCTGCACGCTCGAGAACGGCGTCGTAAACAAGGTGATGGACATGTACCGCCTCGAGGACGGCATGCTCGCCGAGCACTGGGACGTCGTCGAGCACGACGTCGCCGAGAAGATCGCAGGTGCCGTGAACGACAACGGGATCTTCTAGCGAGGCGTGCCCGGTCGTGGCGGCGCTCCTTGGCTATGGGCGGCGACACGGTCGCTCGCACGCTCAATCGCGCTAAACATCCATCCTCCCCGCCTCGGGCGGGGAGGATCGTCGTCTTTGCGGGTACAAGATGCGTAGGCCCCTAGCTCAGTGGCAGAGCGGCGGTCTCCAAAACCGCAGACGGGAGTTCGATTCTCTCGGGGCCTGCCCTCGATCGTCCTGCGCCGCTCCAGGGCACCACCGCGCGATCGAGTCAAGTTTTTTTGAAGCGCCGAAAAAACCGCTTGCCTACCGACGCAGAGGGTGTTATTGTATTCAACCGCAGGCGCAAGCCTGACATACACGGGTGGTGGCGCAGTTTGGTAGCGCACT
>JAGAWD010000292.1 GCA_017941585.1 Olsenella sp.
CATCGGGACTCCTCTCCTCGGGCCGACATCGGCCTTTTTTACCCTGAGACCAGCGTAGCCCAGGAGGGGAGCCTTCTCTGGCTCGCCCCGCCCAGTGGGGCTCGCAGGTTCGGAGCTGATGAACATATCGTCTGCGCTCCGGCACCCTTGCCATTCGTCAACTCGAGGCGCGTTTGCGCCAGTAGACAACATGTGCGCTTCCGTTAGTGCATCAGACGCAAAAAAGGCCCGCTTTCGCAGGCCTGACTGAACGAGGATGCCACCTGTGCGGAGCTACCTCCTATGCAAACTGTCATCAGCAACTACTGGATGCGCGTACGGCAGTACGGACACACCTTCCAGTCGGCATTGAGCGGACGATGACAGGTGGGGCAGACGTTGCGAACCTGCGTGTTGCAGATAGGACAAACGACGAAGTCACGATCGATGGGAGCTCCACACTTCGGGCAGATCCCGTAGTGGGAGAGCTGGTGCTCGCGAAGAGCGATATCGAGGTCCTGCTCCTCGCGATCAACGAGATAGGAGCTGGGACGAAGGATGACATAGGCAAGAAGGCCCACGACGGGAATGACAGAGATGATCGCCCACAGCCACCAAGGCTCCGCGCCGCGGCGCTGCGCGTCGCGAATGACGTAGACGATGGAGAGGATATAGAGCATCACAAGGCACGCAACCATGAGGTAGAGCACCATGCGGACTTCAGGCGTGATGAGTTGGTCGAGAAGCTCAGACATGTCGTCTTAGACCTTTCTACTTCGTCATATCATCGGAGTCGGTGCGCAGGACGCTGCGCATAACTTTGAAGATTGTATCAGACCTATCGAAGATGCAACCGGCAAACATGGGCAGGCGCGACCTCACCATACTTCACTGCATCAATCGCACCCCAACAGCGCCCTATCTGTCCGATCCGCGCAGTGCGCGTGAGACGGCGCCCGCTAGCGTGATAGACCCGCAGGCGACGAAGGGCTCGTCCGAAAGCGCCGCGAGCGCCTCGCCGACCGTGGGATACGTCGAGATGACGTTGCCCCCCGCCGCACGGAACTTCTCGGCGAGCTCGTGCTCGTCAAGGGCGCGGTAGCTTTCGGTCTTCGTTACGACGATCCGGGGAAACTCCTTCGCCAGCAGGTCGGCGATGCCCTGGGTGTCCTTGTCGGCGAGCGCCGCTGCGAGAAGCACCGGGCGCGTCTCGACGTCTGGATGCACGCCGCGCACCGCGGTAAGGAAGGCGCCCACTGACTGCGGGTTGTGGCAGGCGTCGACGAGCGCCACCGGGTCGGGGCGCACCACGTCGAAGCGCCCCGGCGTGGGGCAGCGCACGACGGAGTCGAAGAGCCGCTCCGCGTCGAGGGCGTACCCGAGGTACTGCTCGCAAAGAACGATGGCACAGGCGATGTTCGCGGCCTGGAAGCTCGGCTTGAGGGCGCTCACCCCCTCGTAGGTCGCCTTCGGAGTCCGCACCGTGAGGACGAGCGAGCCCCCTATCCGCCCGGGGAAGCGCCCTATCACGTAGCTCGCGTGCGCGAGGCCCTCGTGCGGGCGAATCTCACCGGGATGCATCTCGCCCTCGGCGTCCGAGGGCCTCTCCGGACGGAGCAGGACGGGGCTCACCCCGGCCTTCCGGCACTGGTCGAGAAACACGTCCTCGACGCTTGCGGGCGTCGCCGTGCCCACGCCGAGGACGCACGTCCTACCGGCCTTGATGATGGCCGCCTTCTCCGCGGATATCGCCTCGAGCGTGTCGCCCAGGATGCGCATGTGGTCGAAGCCGACGCCGGTCACCGCAACGGAGCGGATCGACTTGGCGGCGCTCGTCGAGTCCCAGCGACCCCCCATGCCGCACTCGAGGACGACGACCTCGACCCCGAGCTCGGCGCAGAGTATAAAGGCGGCGATGGTGAGCAGGTCGAACTCCGTGATGTCATAGGGCTCGAGCCCAGCGGCAGAGCGCTTCTCGTTGACCCTCTCGCCACAGACGACGGCCGCGGCGATGCCGTGCGCGAACAGGTCCTTCGAGACCGGAGCGCCCCCGACCTCGAGGCGCTCGTTGTAGTCGACGAGGTGCGGGCTCGTGTAGAGCGCGACCCTCTTCCCCTCGCCGGCGAGAATGGCCGCGGCATAGCGTGCGGTCGAGGTCTTTCCGTTCGTTCCGGAGATCTGGAGGCACTCGTAGCAGAGGTCGGGGTTGCCGCACTCCTCGAGCATGTCCTCCACGCACTCGAGCAGCGGCTGGATGCCGAGGCCGAGGGCACGGTGGAGCGCGTCGAGCGACTCCTCGAAGCTCATCTCGGGAACGGCAAAGGGAACTGTGTACATGGGACCCGCCTCCTGTCAGTGTGTTTGGTATGACGAAGGGCGCGCTAGAGTCCGAGGAGCCTCAGTGCCTCCTCGCGCGTCTTGAGGTTCTCGAAGCAGCCGCGAACGGCCGAGGTGACCGTGGTCGCGCCCGCGCTCCTGATGCCGCGCATGGTCATGCAGGTGTGCTCCGCCTCGAGGACGACGAGGACGCCGAGCGGCTCGAGCTCGCGCATCATGGCGTCGGCTATCTGGGCGGTGAGCCTCTCCTGGAGCTGGGGGCGCTTGGCGTAGCCGCAGACGCAGCGGGCGATCTTGGAGAGGCCCGTGATACGTCCCCTGCGCGGGATGTAGCAGACGTGCGCGTGGCCGACGAACGGCAGGAGGTGATGCTCGCACATGGACGAGAACGGGATGTCCTTGACGATCACCATCTCCTCGTTGTCGTCCTCGTGGAACTGCTTGCGCAGGTGGACGCCCGGATCCTCCTGCATCCCGCCGAAGATCTCCTCGCAGGCGCGGGCGACCCGGTCTGGGGTGCCTCGAAGCCCCTCGCGGTCCGGGTCCTCGCCGATGGCGAGCAGGAGCTCGCGGACGGCGGCCTCGACCCGCTGCCTGTCAAGCCTGTTGTAGACGATGTCTTCCTCGCTCATCGCTTGCACACGCTCCTTTCCGCCGCGCGGACCACGTGCTCGGCGAGCACGGCGACCGTGACCGAGCCGACGCCCCCCGGCACCGGCGTGATTGCAGACACCTTGGTCTCCACCTCATCGAACGAGACGTCGCCCACGAGCCTCCCCTGCTCCTCGCTCCAGTTTATCCCCACGTCGACGACCGTCTGTCCCCCGCGGACGTGCGCGGCACCGACCGTGCCGGGATGGCCGACCGCAACCACGATGACGCCTGCGCGCCTGCAGACGGAGGGCAGGTCCTGCGTCTTGCTGTGACACATGGTCACCGTTGCGCCGCGCGCCTGCAGGAGCATCGAGACGGGCTTGCCGATGACGAGGGAGCGCCCGACGACGGCGACCTCGGCGCCCTCGAGGGCGACCCCATAATGATCGAGCAGCCTCACGCAGGCCTCGGCCGTACAGGGGGCGAACCCGACCTCGCGGTTCGCGTACACCCCAAAGGCAGACGCGCGGGTGATTCCGTCCACGTCCTTTTCGGGAAGCAGCGCCTCGCAGGCGCCGTCCTCGTCAAGGTGGGCG
>JAGAWD010000293.1 GCA_017941585.1 Olsenella sp.
AATCTCCGAGTCGAGCCTCTCGCGGGGAAGCCTGTAGGCGGGAATGCCATAGCGGAGCATGCCGCCGAGGTGCTTGCGCGCCTCGAAGATGGTGACGTCGTGTCCCATGATGGCGAGGTAGTACGCGCAGGAAAGACCCGCTGGGCCGCCGCCCACGACGGCAACCCTCTTGCCTGTCTTCTTCGCCATGTGGGGGCGGTAGTCGTTTTCCATGTGGTCGACGGCAAAGCGCTTGATGCCGCGGATGTTCATCGGGTCGTCGACCATGCCGCGCCGGCAGTGCATCTCGCAGGGATGCTCGCAGACGTATCCGCACACGAGCGGCAGCGGGTTGTCCTTGCGGATGAGGCGCACGGCCTCGGTGTTCTGGCCGGCCTCGACAAGCGAGATGTAGCCCGGGATGTCGACGCCCGCAGGGCAGCCCGAGACGCAAGGGACGAGCTGGCTCTGCTCGAAGCCGCACGCATGGTGCTTCACGTGATGCTCGAAGTCGTCCCTAAAGCCGAGGACGGCCTTGAGTGCCATCTCGCCGGCCTCGTAGCCGATCGCGCAGTCACTCGAGAGGTAGATGGTGCGCGCCGTCTTCTCGATGAGATCGATCGTGTGCTCCTGCGCCGTGCCGTCGAGCACGCTCTCCATGAGGTCCTTCAGGACGTTAAGGCCGACGCGGCAGGGCGTGCACTTGCCACAGCTCTGCGTGGCGCACATCCCCACGAACGCCGCCGTAAACTCGACGGGACACGGTGCGAGCGAACTCACCGCAAGGCGCCTGCCGATGGCCTCGTGAAGGTCGTCCATTACGGCCTGCGCCTCGCTCCTCTCCATGACATGAAGTCTCGCCATTGATCCCCCAATCACTGGCTGCCAACATAATCCACCCCGACGCAACGTGGCGTCAGGATGCAAGTAATTATCTTACGGTATGTTCGGCTTTTATCGAGGGGACTTTTACCGCGCGGGCGTCGCTTTCGGCCGATTGGCCCCGCAAAGAACGCAGGCGGCGCCAATCCAAGGAAACCACAGAGAACAGAGGGCCCACCCGTGAAGGGCGGGCCCAAGGCACCTCAGGCGCGAGGCGCCCAGATGCTATCTCGCCTGACTAGTCGACGTGAGGACCGGCGGCGCGCACGGCCGGGTCCATGTCAGGGTACTTCTCGGCAGCGTTGTCGACGAACATCTGAGCGACGCGGCGTGCCGCCTCGTCGTAGGCGGCCTTGTCGACCCAGGTGTCGCGGGGGTTGAGAATCTGGCTGGGAACGCCGTCGATGCTCTGGGGAATGTCAACGTTGAAGACGGGGTCGTGAACGAAGTCGGCCTCCTCGACCGATCCGTCAAGCGCCGCGGACACCATCAGGCGCGTGCTCGCAAGCTCCATGCGCCTACCCACGCCATAGGGACCGCCGGTCCAACCCGTATTGATGAGGTATACGCGAGTGCCGTTGCGCTCAATCTTCTGCCCGAACATCTTCGCGTAGCGAAGCGGAGAGAGTGGCATGAAAGGCTCGCCGAAGAGCGTCGAGAAGGTCGGCTGCGGCTCGGTGACGCCGCGTTCGGTGCCGGCAACCTTGCTGGTGAAGCCCGAGAGGAAGTGGTACATCGCGCCGTTCAGGTCGAGGCGGGAGATGGGCGGGAGCACACCGAAGGCGTCCGCGGTGAGGAAGATGACGACGTTGGGGTAGCGTCCCTGCCCCATGATCTGGGCGTTCTCGATGTAGTCGATCGGATAGGCAACGCGGGTGTTCTCCGTGATGGAGCCGTCGAAGAAGTCCGGCTTGCGCGTGACGTGATCGACGACGACGTTCTCCGCGATGCTGCCGAACCTGATGGCACGATAGATCTCGGGCTCGGTCGCCGCGGAGATCCGAATCGCCTTGGCGTAGCACCCTCCCTCGAAGTTGAAGATGGAGCCCGAAGACCAGCCGTGCTCGTCGTCGCCGATGAGCATGCGCTGCGGGTCGGCGGAAAGCGTCGTCTTTCCCGTACCCGAAAGGCCGAAGAAGACGGCGGTCTCGCCGGTGACAGGATCCATGTTCGCGGAGGAGTGCATCGGGAGCACGTTCTCCTCGACGGGCATGAGGTAGTTCATGACGGAGAATATCGACTTCTTGATCTCGCCGGAGTACTGCGTGCCCGCGATGAGGATGATCCTCTCCTCGAAGTTGATGAGGACCGCCGCCTCAGAGTTCGTTCCATGGACCTCGGGGTTGAGCTTGACTCCGGGGGCAACCAGAACGCTGAAGTCCTGGGGCTCGAAGTCGGCAAGCTGACGCTTAGACGGACGCACGAGCAGTTGGCGCGAGAAGAGCGCCTGACTTGCGCGCTCGCAGGCGATGAAGAACTTGCGGCACCAGCGCGTGTCGGCTCCCGCAATGGCGTGCACGATGTAGATATCGCGCACGGACAGGTAGTCGCACACGGCCTTCTTGACCTTCTGGTAGTTCTCCACGCTGAAGGGCTTGTTGACGCTGCCCCAGGCAATCTCATCGTGGACGTCTGGCGTATCCACAATGAAGCGGTCCTCGGGCGAACGGCCGGTGTACTTGCCTGTCTCCACGGCAAGGGCACCCTTCGATGTGAGAATCCCCTCGTGGTTCTTGAGGGCCTTCTCGATAAGGACAGCGGGCGAGCCATCCACCAAGATGGCACCGCGACAGCTACCGAGGCCACAGGCCGCAAGCTGGTCTTGAATCATGCATCCTCCTCACCAACGCATACATCTTCATGACTGATGGTTAATCGTAAGAAGCGTAACCCAAGGCGGCGCATGCGGCGGACATTGTAACAATCTGCTAGCGTGCCTATGCGATGCGTGAGCCTCTCACGCGTCCGCAGGCGCCCGCCGCATCGGGCGCATCGGTCAAAGCCCCTGGGCGACTCGCCGTAGATGCCATATGCGAGATTCTCTTACGCGCGTCCAAGCATCGCGCACATAATGTAAGGGCACTGCGGGCAAGCGAAAGGACCCAACATGAGCGAACTGACAACGATCGAGAGCGGGGGCGTCTCCATTACGGTAGACGCAAAGGGAGCCCAACTCATGAGTCTGTCGACCGAGAGAGGCGAGTACCTCTGGCAAGGCGACGAGCGCTGGTGGCCCCGAAGGGCACCGGTGCTCTTTCCCATCGTCGGCAATCTCAGAGGCGATGCGGCAACCTCGGCCGAGGGAGACGTGAGGCTCGGTCGGCACGGCCTCGCGCGCAATCACGTGTTCGACCTGATTGACTTGAGTGACTCCTCGCTGACGTACAGGCTCGCCTCGAACGAGGTCACCCTCGGACAGTTCCCCTACTACTTCCAGCTAGAGATGACCTATTCCATCTCCGACGGAGCGGTGCGACAGACCTTCCTTGTCACTAACACCGGCGATGTCGACCTGCCTTATGTGGTGGGAGGACACCCCGCATTCAACGTTCCCGCACCGGGTGCGGGCGGAGAGGACTTCGCGCAGTATCGTCTGGAATTCGCGACCCCGTGGACCTATGGAAGCCCCCGCATCAACACTGAGACGGGGTTGCTTGACTTCTCCGACAGGATTGCCCTGCTCGACGACTCGTCCTCCCTTGGCCTCTCTCACGCCCTCTTCGACGTGGACACGCTTGTATTCGAAGACGTCCCCGAACGCAGCGTGAGGCTCGTTGGCCCCCAAGGACACGGCATGCAGGTGGACTTCGAGGGATTCGATTACCTGGGCGTCTGGTCGGCCGCAAACGACGCGCCCTTCGTGGCGCTTGAGCCGTGGACGGGATGCGCCACAGCGACCGACGAGGACGACGTCTTCGAACACAAGCGCGGAATCAGCACCCTCTCCCCCGGCGGACGCCGGGAGCACGCATTCGAGATGCGCCCGTTCTAAGCAGGAGGCCACCCATGGAGATACGCCTTGCAACGCGTCAGGACGTCGAGGACATCCTCTCCGTCTTTGAGGCGGCGCGAACGTTCATGAGGAAAAACGGAAACCCTACCCAGTGGGCGGACGGCTATCCCTCCCGCCTGCTCGTGACGCAGGACGTCATGCGCGGCACGCAGTTCGTCTGCACCAAGGACGACAGGATCGTCGGCTGCTTCAGCTTTCTGCCCGGTCCCGAGAGAAATTACCTCAAAATCGAGGGAAAACAGTGGCTAAACGACGTCCCGTACTTCGTCGTACACCGCCTGGCGACGCTCGAGCAGGGAGCAGGCATCGGGTCCTTCATGGTCGAATGGATCTGCACCGCCGCAAACAACGTGCGCACCGACACACACGAGGCGAATGCGGCGATGAAAAGCCTGCTCGAGAAGCATGACTTCATTCCATGCGGAACGATTCACGTCGAAGACGGCTCGCCGAGAATCGCCTATCACTATGCCCGCCCGGACGAGCGCACGACCGATCGTGGCGGGTTGCTCTCGTGGCTTCCCTGGAGGCATACGGGCATCGCACACTGAAAGATTTATGAGCTCGAATAGCTCCCAATGGGCATAGTAGGGGGTGCGACCGTAAGGCCGCACCCCTGCATTAACTTGCTTGCGACTTCTCCCTTGTCTACTTCCCGAGGAGCTCCTCGACGTCGAGGGCAATCATGAGCTCCTCGTTCGTCGGAACAACGAGAACCTTGACCTTGGAGTCGGGCGCAGAGATGACGCGAGGCTCACCGGAGCGGACCTTGTTCTTCTCGGGATCGATCTTGACGCCCATCCACTCGAGCTCCTTGGCGACGCCGGCGCGCATGACGTCGGAGTTCTCGCCGATGCCGGCCGAGAACGCCATCGTGTCGAAGCCGTGCATGGCCTGAGCCATGGACATGACGAGCTGGGCGGTACGGTAGTAGAACATGTCGAAGGCCATCTGGCAGTTCTTGTCGCCGTCGTCGGCAGCAAGCTCGATGTCGCGCGAGTCGGAGGAGATGCCGGAGAGGGCGAGCAGACCGGACTGCTTGTTCATCATGGTGTCGACCTCGTCGATGGTGTAGCCGCCCTCGCGGACGAGGTAGCACACCGTCGCCGGGTCGATCGAGCCGCAGCGGGTGCCCATGATGAGGCCGTCGAGCGGGGTCAGGCCCATGGTGGTGTCCATGTCCTTGCCATCCTTGATGGCGGAGAGGGAAGCGCCGGAGCCGAGGTGGCAGGAGACGAGCTTGTGAACGTCGTCGCCGAGGAGCTCCTTGGTGGTCCTCCAGATGTAGCGGTGGCTCGTGCCGTGCGCGCCGTACTTGCGGATGTGGAGCCTGTCGACGACGTCGCGCGGCAGCGCGTAGCGCCAGGCCTTCTCGGGGATGTTGTAGTGGAAGGACGTGTCGGCGACGATAACGTTGCCGATGGAGGGGAACATCTCGCGGCAGATCTCAATGACGTCAGCCTCGGCGTAGTTGTGAAGCGGCGCCAGCGGCGCGACCTCGCGCACCCAGCCGAGGGTCTCGTCGGTCACTACCTTGGACTCGGGGAAGTACCAGCCGCCCTGAACGACGCGGTGGCCGATGCCCTCGATCTTTTCGGTGTCGAAGCCGGCCTCGTCGAGGATCTCAAAGACGTGCTTGATCGCGGTCTTGTGGTCGGGAAGCTCCACCTCGAGCTTGTGCTTCTCGCCGCCGTTCTCCTCGTGGCCGATGAAGGCGCCGTCGATGCCGATGCGCTCGCAGTTGCCCTTGGCAAAGACCTTGCCGGACGTGGTGTCGAGAAGCTGGTACTTGAGCGAGGAACTGCCAGCATTGATAACCAGGACGTTCATGGATCTCCTCTCACGGATGGACGTGCGTCCCCAACATACAACGCTCACATGATAAACCCATAGGAGCGCAAAGCCGCGAAAGAGCCAACTACATACAAAACAAAAGCAGGGCCGCAAGGGCAAAGCCCAAACGACCCTGGCGTGAATGCCAAACCACGTTGCGCAGACGCACGAGGCTATTCGCTCCCCATGCTCTCCTCGCCCAGCCGCGTGCCGCCGAGAACGTGCATGTGAAGGTGCATTACCGTCTGGCCGGCCGCCTCTCCGGTGTTCGCAATGACGCGAAAGCCGCTCTCGTCGATGCCGCATGCCCTCGCGACCTCCCCCACCGCGTGGACCATCGCGGCGAGCACGTCGGCGGGAACGTCGTCGACAATGTTGTCGTAGTGGTCCTTCGGCACGACCAAGACGTGGACGGGGGCCTGTGGGTTGGCGTCCTTGAACGCGCAGACAAGGTCGTCCTCGTAGACGTAGTCGGTCTCGATGACGTGGTTCGCAAGCTTGCAGAAGATGCAGTCGTCCTTTTTGGCCATGTCTTCCCCCTATTCGTCGATAAAGGCCGTGGAGGGCGCAGCGGTCGTGTCGATCGGAACGCCCTCGTCCTTAGAGGCATCCATGAGCACCTGAACCTTCTGCTCGGCCGTGGCAAGCCTCTCGCGAAGGCTCTTGATCAGCTCAACGCCCTTCGAGTACCTCTCAAGGGAATCCTCCAGCTCCAGATCGCCCTGCTCGAGGGCACGCACGATCTGCTCGAGCTCGATCGAAGCCTCCTTGAATGTCATGTCCTCGATCTTCTTGTCCTGTCCGTCGCTCATACCTCTCTCCTTCGTCGTCATCCGCAAAACGAAGCGTCTACGCTCTTACGTTCGAAACCGTGGCACCGATGCTGCCCGTACCGAGCAGGACCTCTATCTCGTCACCGACGTTGACCCTATCAGCAGAACCGATCACGTGCCCCTCCCCGTCGCGGGCAATGGCATAGCCCCTCGCAAGGACCTTGAGGGGCGAAAGGGCGTCAAGTGCGCTGGCAGCCCTCTCGACGGAGGACTCGTACGGGACAAGCAGCCTTCCGCCAAGCGCCTCGAGCCGCTGCCCGGCATAGCCCACCTCGCGCCCTTGACGCGCGAGCACGCGCGGGACTGCGGCATGCATGCGATCCTCAGTCTGGTCCAGCTGGGCCATCCTGTCCTCGACGATTGCCCGGGGGCCGGTAAGGCACCTACGACTGGCCAGGGCATCGACGTAGTTCCTTTGCTTGGCGAGCCCAGAAAGCATTGCTTGCTCGGAGCGCACGGCAAGACTCGAGATCCTCTCGCCATACATCGAGCTCATCTGGGATATGGATCGCGCCAGGCGATTTGCTCGCTCGCTGCATCTGGTCTCGAGCTCGTCTATTGCCGGGGCAACCGATTCAGCGGCGGCTGTGGGAGTGGAGCAGCGTCTGTCCGCGACCATGTCACAGATGGAGGTGTCCGGCTCATGACCGATGCCCGTGATAACGGGTACGGGCGAGGCGGCCACGGCTCGCGCGAGCGCCTCGTCATTGAAGGTCATGAGGTCCTCGTAGGACCCCCCTCCCCTTACGAGGAGGATTGCGTCAGGCGCGGCCTGAGCCGCGACCGACAGGGCGCGCACAATGGTTTCGGGGGCACCCTCCCCCTGTACCTTGCAACCCACCACCTGAAGCTCAACCAGGGGGTTTCTCCTCGCGAGGGTCCTCTTGACGTCATCTATGACGCTGCCAGAGAGTGAGGTGACGACCGCCACGCGCTCGCAGAACCGAGGGGGCCTCCTCTTGCGGGACTCGTCCATAAGCCCCTCGGCCTGGAGCTTCCTTGCGAGCTCAGCCACCTGCTGCCTGAGAAGTCCCTCGCCCGCGACTTCGATCTTCTTGGCGACGAACGAGAGCTTGCCCGATGGCTTGTAGACGTTGAAGTTACCGGTGATCTGAATCACGAGACCGTCTTTGAGCTTGAAGCCACAGCCCTGGTAGATGCCCCTCCAGACGATGGCGTCCAGGCTTGACTCTTCGTCCTTGAGTTGAAAGTAGCAGTGCCCCGATCGGGCGTTGGGCGAGCGGAAGCCACTCACCTCGCCCGCAACCACCAGAGTCGGTATGCCATCAACGTGTCTTGCGGCAAGCGATACCGCCTCGTGCACTGAGAGCGCGCCCGTATTCCCGCCCATTGCTAGCGCCTATCGGATCGACTGACGAGATACAGCAGCTGAAGCACGGAGATGAGCGCAGCGGCAACATAGGTAAGCGCGGCCGCGGTGAGAACTGCGCGGGCACCTCGCTCGTCGATTCCCGTACCCGAGCCCGCAAGGTAGCGAACTGCACGGCGTGACGCGTCTATCTCGACGGGCAGAGTGACGAGCTGAAACAGGACCGAGAACGCGAAGCAGACTATCGCAAGTGTGGTAAGACCCGCGATACCGGAGAACATGCCGATGATGAAAAGGATGCTCCAGGCCTGCTGGGTGATGTTCACCACCGGAACGAGTGCCGTGCGAAACCTCCCGAAGGCGTAGCCCTTCGCGGTCTGCACCGCGTGACCGGCCTCATGGCACGCGACGGCGACCGAGGCGACAGAGCCGCCCTCGTAGTTCTCCTCAGAAAGGTGGAGGTTGTTGTCGCGCGGATCGTAGTAGTCGGTCAGGTGGCCGGCAACGCGCGCAATCCCGACGGAGGAGGCACCCTCGCGATCGAGCATGTCTCGCGCGACCTGGGCGCCCGTCCTTCCCGCCGTGGCACCGATGCGCGACCACTTCTTGTACGTTGAGTTGATGTAGCCCTGGGTCAGTGCGCCGAGGACGACAGAGAGCAAGACGATGGCAAGGTAGGCCATGTCGAACCCATAACCGTATCCATACCCTATTCCGAACATCAGTCTCCAATCAAACCCAGTCAATCGTTTGGTACCTTGTACCCAACAGGGGGTCGCAAAAGTCAGCACGACCATATACCTGCAAGCGGACAAATATTCCTACAGGGTCTCAACCTTACCGTCCTTCACCGTCAGGCCCACCCGTCCGTCAAGAAGCCCCTCCAGACTCCTTCCGGCAAGATCGTATCGCCATGACGAGGACAGGGGCGAGCGCTCCCTGTGGTTTACGAAATCCAGGAGGTCGTCGCGGGTAGCAATGAGCTGCGTCGCGACACCGCTCCTGTCCGAGACGAGCCTGAGCATCGCGTACATGAGGTCGACGATGCTCTCCGTCTCAGCAGACGGGCGCTCCCGACGATTGACCTTGGGATAGAGCTCGGGCGCACAGTCAGCGCCTCGTCTCACCGCGCGGACCATCCCATCTGCGTCTTTCGCACTCAGCTGCTCCGTTCCGCGGATTCGCTTGAGCCGATCGGTGCTCTTTGGCACGCGCTTGCAGGCCTCGACGACCACCTCGTCAGAAACGACCCACTTGCGCGGGATATCACGCCGCGCGGCGACGGTGTCGCGCCACGCACAGACCTCGCGAGCGACTGCGAGCTGCTTGCGAGTAAGCGATCCGGAGCGCTTGAGGTGCCGAAAGGCAAGCTCGGGCGGTCGGGAGAAGTGGTTAGGGTCGGCAATGCGCTCCATCTCGGGGGCGAGCCAGGAGAGGCGATCGAGCCTGACGAGCTCGGACACCATCTGCTCGTATATGCCCGGCAGGTACCTGACATCATCCTCCGCATACTTGAGCTGGTCCGCGTCAAGAGGGCGGCGAGACCAGTCGGTGAGCGACTCGGCCTTTGGCAGATGCACGCCGCAGCACGACTCCACGAGAGCGCCGTAGCCAATCTGCTGACGACGGCCGAGAAACGCGGCAGCAAGCTGCGTATCGAATATAGGACGCGGCACACATCCCAGCTCGTGAAGTATCACCTCTAGGTCCTGTGTGCACGCATGAAAAACCTTGACGATGCTCGTATCCTCGAAGAGCCTCCGTAGACTGGAGAGGTCGTCGATGAGGATGGGGTCTACCGCGGCGGACTCCGTGGGGGTTGCCAGCTGTATGAGGCAGACCTTGGGGTAAAACGTCTTTTCGCGCAGGAACTCCGTGTCTACGGCAATTACCTTCGCGCTCGATGCACGCTCGCAAAACGCGGCAAGCGTCTCTAAATCAGAAATGTACACACGCGCTCGTTTCGTCGGAAGGGCAAAATAAGGTTACCATTCGTAGATGGGATACAACGCCTAGTATGATACATGTCCGAGACGCCAGGAGGCAGCGTGCGCACTCTCATAGTTCACAACGCAAAGGCCGGCTTCGGCTCAGACGCAATCTTCGAGTTCGAGCGATCCCTGCTCGAAGAGGGTGACGAGTGCGTCATGAGGGTCCTCGGTCCAGACTTCGACATGCGCGGAGCAGTCTCCGACGCGGAGTCTTTCGACCTCGTGGTCCTTTCGGGTGGCGACGGCACGGTCGCCTCGCTCCTATACGAGCTCAGGGGACGCGACGTAAAGACCTGTGTCTTTCCCTCGGGAACGGCAAATCTTATCTTCTCCAACCTCTCTCTTCCGAGCGAGCCGCATGCGATCGCGAGGGCTTGCCGCAAGGGTGCAGTCGCAAGAACGGACCTTGGTGAGATTTCGTGGACCGAGAATGGCACAGAGAATACCCGCGGCTTCGCGCTCATGGCAGGAACTGGTTACGACGCCACGCTCATGAAGGCGGCAATACCACAAAAGCAGACCCTGGGCGAGATGGCATACTTCACGGCGGCGCTAAGCAACACCCGTCCCGAGATGGTTCACTTCTCGATAACCGTAGACGGCAGACGCGAGGAGCGCGACGGCATCGCCTGCCTCGTGGCGAACAACGCCACCATGCAGCGCGACATCGAGATAGTGCCCAACTGCTCCATGGCAGACGGAATCATCGACGTCATCATCCTTGAGATGTCAGACGTCATGCAGATGCTCATTCCGTTCTTCTCTGGCATAATCGACAGGCAGGGAAAGGCGGGCAGGCCATTCATCGAGCACTTCACGGGCAGGGAGGTCGTCGTTGAGTCTTCCTCCCCGACTCCGATGCAAATAGATGGTGACTTCGTCGCCGCATCCGTCACGGGCTACACCGCCCGCGTTCTTCCATCTGTCAACACCCTCATCGTCGATCCGACAAGCCCCTACTATCAGGATTGACGGCGAAAAGTTCACCACGGGGCACCGAAAGCGGGAGAGAGGGAGTATGTATTCGTTCGACAGCAGGATCAGGTACAGCGAGTGTGATGACGGGGGCAGGCTTTCGGTTCTGGGCCTTGTCAACTACCTCCAAGACTGCTCCACCTTTCACTCAGAGAGCCTTGGGCTCGGGCTCGCGCACATGAGGGACAACCACTACGCGTG
>JAGAWD010000294.1 GCA_017941585.1 Olsenella sp.
AAGGTCGACGCGGGGCGCGACTACGACCTGTACAGGAAGAGGGTCGAGAGGCTCTACGCGTACTGCCGCCAGCACGGCTTCCAGCCCGACTCTCAGAACAAGAACCCGTCGCGCCTATCGCGCCTGCCAGGCGTGACGAGGGGCGGCAGGGTGCAGGCGCTGCTCGCGACCGACGTGGGCGCCGAGTCGTGGGACGCGTGGGAGGAGTGGGTCGCCGAGAGCGAGGACGACCTGCCGGACGACGTCTGCGGGGACTGGGACGAGCCGGTGAGGCTCATGCCGTACCTCATAGGGGACACGGCCGACACGTGCATCCTGAGGCAGAAGCAGAAGATGATCGTGGTCGGCGACTCGAAGATGGGCAAGTCGTACACGCTCATCGACCTCGCCGAGGCCATATGCACGGGAGGCCAGTGGCTCGGCATGACGTGCACGAAGGGCAGGGTGTTCTACGTCAACCTGGAGATCGACGCCGAGGAGTTCAAGGACCGCCAGCGCAGGGTCTGGTCGGACCGCGAGTCGCACGGCCAGCCGGGGAGCGTCGCCGACCTGAACCGCAACTTCGTGAAGTGGAACCTGAGGGGGCACGCGACGATGCTGCAGGACCTCGCCCCGAGGCTCATGAGGCGCATGCTCAAGCACGGCCCCGCAGGCACGTTCTCGGCGGTCATCATCGACCCCATCTACAAGGTCAACGGCGGCGACGACAACGACGCGAAGGCCGTGTCCATGTTCACGAACACGCTCGACTCCATCGTGAGCACGTGCGGGTGCGCCGCCATCTACGCGCACCACCACCCCAAGGGGACGGCTGGGCAGAAGAAGGCCATGGACCGCATGAGCGGCTCGGGGGTGTACGCCCGCGACGCCGACACGGTGCTCGACTTCACCCTGCTGAGCGCGGACGAGAAGGCCAAGAAGGCGTTCTCCGGGGCGTCGCTGTTCCGGGCGAGCGTCACGTGCCGCAGCTTCGACGGGCGCGAGCCGATGAACGTCGCGTTCAAGTTCCCGAGGTTCTACGTGGACGCGAGCGGCATCCTCGCGAAGCTGGACGTCGAGGGCGAGAACCCCTACGAGGAACGCCGCACCGCAGCTGCGGAGCGCGCGGAGAGGGCGCGCGAGCGCAAGGTCGACGCGGTCAGGGCCGCGCTCAGGGAGCACCGCAACGCATACGGCACGCCACCAACCTACGAGTCGGTCTACGAGCTAATGGAGGACGTGGACGGCAACGGGCGCGAGGGGAGGAAGGTGTCGCTGGGTACGTTCAAGAACTGGATCAGGCAGGGAGAGAAGTCGTTGGGGCGCTTCTCGTGCGAGCACGCCAATGACGGGAGCGCGACGGGCGTGTGGGTCATCCTGGACCTCGAGAAGGGCGAGACCCTTGATGGCACCTACGGGCTCTCGCCGATGGAAGATTAAGGCCGTCCCGAGGGTCCGTCAGGGGGGGGTCACCGCGACATGGTTTTTGCGGTGACCTACCCACCGAACATTTGTTTCAGGGGGGGGTCATCCCCCTATTATATATATAGGGGGAGTACCCCCTACCTCGGGGAGGTGCCCACCCCTTGTGGGGCGCACTAATCGTGCGCGCCCCCACCGCACGAAGGGCGGACGGGGATGGTCACCCCCGAGCCGAGGGACTGAGGGTGAGGTCCTAGAAAAAGCGGCGCGGATGAGGGGGTCACCGCGAGTCGCGGTGATGGGGGTGACCCCTTGCAGACACCGCGCCTGAGAGGAGCCGCATGGATGGATGGGTCGGCCTTGAGGTGAGGCCGGTGAGGAAGATGGCGATACCGCTTTGGAACTCCTTCACGGGGGAGGTCATGGAGCCCGAGCCAGAGGACTACTACGGGCCCGATGACGTATTCGTCGTGGAGCACGACTTCAGGGACGATGGCGAGGAGAGCGGCATCCACCTCGCGATGCCGGCGAGGAGCTACCCAGGCGTCCCAGAGGTATCAGAGGGATGGTCGCCATGGATGGCCATGTCCTCGGAGCAGTTCGAGGACGTGTTCGGCGCCGATGCGCTCACGATGCTGGATTCCATCGTGGAGCTGCGCCGAAGCTAAAGGCGAGAAATCAAATTGCGTACAACCGAAAAGGAGGACGGAGATGGAGAGCATCAGGATCGTGGCCAAGCTGGAGAAGGTCGTGGCGACGGTCGCGCCCTACCAGGAGTCGCTGCCGCTGGGGGAGCTCGATGGCTAGGTGGTCGGCGTTTTTGGCGATGGTGCCGCCCACGGTCACGCACAACGACCTCGAGGCGTACGCGCGGCGCGGCAGGGGCGGCAGGCTCGTGCCATCGATCAGGAAGTCCGACGCGCTGAAGGAGGCCGAGGACGCCATCGCGGCGCGGGTCGCGGCGACGGGGGTCCCCGAGAGGGCGCTGGGCTCGCGCGAGAGGCCGCTCAGGGTCTCGGTGACGTGGTGCTTCCCGAGGGGAGGGCACGCGCAGGGCGAGCCGCACGCGGAGAAGCCCGACATGTCGAACATGCTCAAGACGCTCGAGGACGTGCTCGCGCGCTGCGGGGTCATATCGGACGACTGCCGCATCGCCGACGAGCGCCTGTGCAAGGCGTGGGCGGACCCCGCCGGCATCTGGGTCTGCGCCGAGGAGATGGGAGTGGACGAATGACCGAGAAAGAACTGGTCGAGAGCATCGGCGAGCTGGCCCGCACCGAGGGCTTTATCTCGGCGATCGCGGCCGTCTGCGATGATGCGCGCCTGGAGGGCTCGCTTATCCTGTGCTCGCAGCACCTTTACGACATCGGGCGGCTGCTCATCGACGAGTGCTCCGAGAAGAACGGCGTGGTGGGCGCATGAGGGCGCTCATGCTCGCCGCGATCGTCGGCGCGTGCGTGGCGGGCGACCACTTCGAGCGGCAGGGCGACAGTCGCGCCGTCCTCGCGTGCATCGCGCTCATGCT
>JAGAWD010000295.1 GCA_017941585.1 Olsenella sp.
CCTCGGGCCGAGGTTTCGCCTCCGGCTTCCTTCGGATTCCGCCTCGCGACGGACACCCTTGCCATCGGCTGCGCGCTTCCCGCTGCCGGGCGCGCCCGGGACTTTCACCCGTTAGGTGTGTGCCATGCCCGGCACACTGAAAGAGAAGGGCCAGAGGCATAAGCCACTGGCCCCTCTGTCCATGGTTGTCCCCGTGGAATCCAAGCCTCGCCCTCGCCAGCGTCGGCGAGGGACACCCCTCGGGGTGCAAGGGCTGAGAGTTTCAAAGGGCTCCAAAACCGCTATGAGACGGCATACCAACCGATGCCCTCGTGGTGCCAGCCGACGGAGACGAGGTAGTCGCGCTCGGCCTCGCTCGTCGTGTAGTTGTGCGCACCCGCAACGGCGTTGGGATTGTACTGGCGCCAGAGCGGCACGCCGTCCTCGCCCGCGGAGGACCAGCCCACCCCCTCGTCGTTCCAGCCGACGGAGACGAGGTAGTCGCGCTCGGCCTCGCTCATGGTGTAGTGGTGGTCTCCGGCATACGGGTTGTAGACGCGGAAGACCGGCGCGCCCTCCACGGGGGCTACCCAGCCCACGCCCTCGTCGTTCCAGCCGAGACCTACGTTGACGTCGCGCTCGTAGGCGCTCGCCGTGTAGAAGTGCTCGCCGGTGTAGGGGTTGTAGAGGCGGTACATCTCCGCGCATTCAGGCTCGGGCGATTCGTACCGAAGGCCAAATCCGCGCTGGTACAGGGGGGAGTCGACGTCAAAGGCGTACTTGCCGTCCTCCCCCTTCACCATTGACGGCACGTTCACCGGAAGCGTACCCGTGGGCGGGACGCTGCCGAACATGGACTCGACCGCTGCAACGACGTTCGCATTGAAGGCGCCCACGTTGCCGGTGCCACGATCGGTGGGGTCCACGTCGACCCCCGAGGACATGTAGGCGAGCATGATGGCGTCCGCACCCTGGTAGCGCGCAGCGTCATAGGGCAGGTTTGAGCTCAGCAGGACGGCCTTGCCACCAGCCGCGTGCGCGTCGTCGATCGCCCTCTGGATGCCCTGGTGGATGGGAGAGCCATCCTGCAGCATCCCCACGTTCCTGGTCTTCGTGAGCACGACGGTCGCGTCGGCGCCGGCGATGGCCTCGGCCAGCTCGTCGGTGTAGTGCGTGACGGGGTTCTTCGGGTCGCTAGTGTCGTAGTAGTAGTCGATGGTCACCTTGACCGCCGAGTCGTCGGAGCCACGGCTGGCGCCGGTCACGAGGTTGGTGACCTTCGCATCCGAGGGAACGACGCCCTTCTCCTGCAGATCCCTCACCGCGTAGTCGAGCGCGACGTCGTCACCCTTCTGGTAGGCGAGCAGGACATAGTCGCCCTTGGCGCCGGAGACGGGAAGCGTCGAGGCGTCGTTCTTGACCAGCGTGACCGCCTGGCGGGCGATCTCCATCTCGGTGGCGTGGTGCTCGTCGGAGCCCACGACCTGCTTTGCCTTTGCCACCACCTGATCGATGTTGGCACCCGACGTGTCGGTGTCAAGAACGCCGTACTTCCTCTTGAGCTCGAGGATGCGCCGTACGCTCTCGTTGATGCGGGCCTCGGAAATGGTGCCCGAGCCCACCTTGTTCGCGATCGCGTTGATGTAGCCGTCGTAGAACGACGCGGCATCTGCGTTCTTGAGGTCGGTGGGGATGAGCAGGATGTCGACGCCCGCGTTGATGACCTTCTCGGCGACGTTGGCCGCATACTCGACCGAGCCCGCCGCACCCGGGACGAGCGCACCGCCGGCAACGGCGCCCATCTCGAGGGCGTCGGTGACGATGACACCCTTGTAGCCAAGCTCGCCGCGGAGAAGGTTGCCCATGACCTTCTTGGACATCGTGGCGGGATAGTAGCCCTTCGTTCCGTCGGCGAAGGTGACCTCGTCGTCGTACTTCGGCAGGGTGATGTGGGCCGTCATGATGAGGTCCGCGCCGCCGTCGACGGCCGCCTTGAAGGGCACGAGCTCGGTCTTGCGAAGCTCGTCGATGGTCTTGTCGACCGCGGCGGTGCCCGTGTGGGTGTCGGACCCGGTGTCGCCGTGGCCCGGGAAGTGCTTGTACGTGGCGATGACGTTGCTCTTGGCAAGGCCACTCGAAAAAGCGCCGGCGAGCGTCGCCACGGCGCTCGGGTCGTCGGAGAAGGACCTCGTGCCGATGACGGGGTTCAGCGGGTTGTTGTTGACGTCGGCGTCAGGCGCGAAGTCGACGTTGAAGCCGAGGGCCGCAAGCTCCTCGCCAATCACCTCGCCGGTCTTCTCGGCGTTTGTCTCCGCGCTCTCCCCCGTCGCGCCGACGGCCATGCTGCCCGTCATGCGCGTGCCCATGGAGAGGCGCGTGACGACGCCGCCCTCCTCGTCGACCGGCATGAGGTACGGAATCTTGGTAGACGCGTTGATCTTGGCGTTGTTGGCCTGGAGGTCGGACACGAGGCGCGCCGTCTGCTCGGTGCCCTTGACGTTCTGCCCGAACAGGATGATGCCTCCGTACTGGTGCTTTTGCAGCGCGGATGCAAGCTCGGGCGCCGCGGAGAGGTCGGTGACCTCCGCGTCGTCCCACGTGCGGATGGCGGGGATGATCATCTGCGAGATCTTCTCGTCAAGCGACATGCCCGCGAGAATCTCGTCCACGCTCTTGGAGTTCGCCTGGGGGGCGACCTCCCGCCCGTCTCCTTCCCGCGCAACGGCCGCATTCGTGGGCATGGCGGTGCCACACACGAGCGCGGCGGCGAGCAGGGCGCGCTGCGCCACCGCAAGCGGCCGGCTGGCGACGCGATTGAAAAGCATGCTGGCCTCCCTCTAAGGTCGAACTTCTTCGAACATCTTATGCGTTGGATTCTAGCATGTGCCGCTTGGCCGCCGGCTACCTTTCGCACTTCTCCGTCAAGAGTTTCGAAGAGCCGAAAGCAACCCTCTCAAGGAGGCGATCAGGCCCTTCCGCCCAAGTCCGCGCCACCGGACTCGATGACACGCTTGTACCAGTAATAGCTCTTCTTCGGCGTGCGGGCGCGCGTCCCGTTGCCCTCGCTGTCGAGGTCCACATACACGAAGCCGTAACGCTTCTCCATGGAGCCCGTCGAGAGGGCGACGAGATCGAACGCGCTCCAAGGCAGGTAGCCAAACACCCCGACCCCGTCGGAGACGGCCTCGCGCATCGCCTCGATGTGCTTTGCGAGATAGTCGATGCGATAGTCGTCGTCCACGCGCGCCACGCCGTCTTCTCCGACAACGAGATCGTCGTGAGCGCCAAGGCCGTTCTCCACGATGAGCAGGGGAACCTGGTAGCGGTCCCAGAGCTCGTTCAGCAGCGTGCGGAGGCCCGTGGGATCGATCTGCCAGCCATACTCGCTCGCCTCGAGGTACGGATTCTTGAGGCCGCCCACGAGGTTGCCGCTCGTCTTCTCCGCATCGGGGTCGGTGCCGGCGCAGTTGGTCATGTAGTAGCTGAAGCTGTAGAAGTCCACGGTTCCGGCGGCAAGGGTCCTCTCGTCGTCCTCGGCCATGCTCAGCTCGATGCCGTGGTCGGCAAGGTAGCGCCTCGCAAAGCCCGGATATCGGCCACGGACCATCACGTCGCCGGCAAACAGGAAGCTCATCTGGTTCTGCTCCTGTGCCGCCCGCACGTCATCGGGACGGCAGGTAAGTGGGTAGTTGTACATGGAGGCGACCATGCAGCCCACCTTGCAGTCGGGGTCCACCTCGTGGGCCATCGCGACGACCTTGGCCGAGGCGACAAACTGGTGGTGCAGTGCCTGGAAACGGAGCTGCTCGGTGTTCTTTTCGTCGCGAATCCCCATGAGCATGCCGCCGGCCGTCATGATCCCAAACGGAACCTGCATGCAGTTGATCTCGTTGAAGGTGAGCCAGTAGCGCACCCTGCCGCGATAGTGCTCGACGAGCGTGCGGGCATAGCGCACGAAATGGTCGATCATCTCGGGGTTCGACCAGCCGCCCCTGCGAGCAAGCGCGAGCGGCGGCTCATAGTGGCTCATCGTCACGATGGGCTCGATGCCGCGCTCTCGGAGAAGGTCGAACAGGCGATCGTAGTATGCGAGGCCCTCGGCGCTTGGAACCGCGTCGTCCCCGTTGGGGAAGATGCGCGTCCAGGCAATGGACATGCGATAGGCATTTGCCCCCATGCCTGCAAGGAGGTTGACGTCCTCCTCCATATGGCCAAATCCGTCGGAGCCCACGTGGCTCGGATAGTAGCGATCGGGGTCGACGCCCCTCGTCTCGGCTCGCTGGCCGCCTGGCGTGGTCGCAAGAACGTCCTGGACGGAGAGGCCCTTGCCACCCGCAAGGTATCCCCCTTCGTATTGGTTGGCCGCGGTAGACGCGCCCCATAGAAAAACACTTGAAAATCTTGCTGGCATGACCTGCCCTCTTTCATGTTGTGCACGGGCAGCGCGAAAGCGCGCTGCCGATGGGAGAAGGGCGCCCCGCCGCCCGTTGGAGGCGGGGCGCACGAGCGGTTACTCGACGGAGGAAGCCTCGGAAGCTGCAGCGGATTCGGCAGACTCGGCATCCGCCTCGTCCTCGACGTCCTCGAAGCCGATGAGCAGGGTCACGACGAAGGTGATGACGAGGGCGGCCGGAACGGTGAGCATGCTCAGCAGGAAGTTGCTCTGGGGGCCGGCGAAGATGGGCAGGGACAGGAGCGAGGGGCTCACGAAGGTGTAGGCGGTCAGGTGCACGATGCCCGCGAAGCATCCACCAAGCACGGAACCGAGAACCATGCCGATGAACGGGCGCTTGAGGCGAAGGTTGACGCCGTAGAGCGCCGGCTCGGTTACGCCCATCACCGCGGAGACGGCCGCAGACCAGGCGGTGGACCTCATCGAGGGCGACTTGGTGCGAACTGCGACGGCCGCGGCGGCGGCACCCTCGGAGAGGTTGGCGACGAGGCCGGAGGGAATGAGCACGGAGTCGAAGCCCTGGGTCATGAACATCTGGATCATGAGCGGGATGAGGGCGTTGTGCATGCCGGTCAGGACGAGGAACGGGAAGATGCCGGCGTTGAGGCCAACCGCGATCCAACCCCACTTGTTCATGACATCGCAGAACGCGGCGAACCAGTTGCCAAAGATGGTGCCCAGAGGCCCGATGGCCATGAGGGAGATCGGTGCGCACACGAGGAAGGTGAGCATGGAGGGCAGGAACGACTTGAGCAGGCTGGGGGTGATCTTGGAGAAGAAGCGCTCCACGTACTTCATGAGCCACACCGAGAGAATGACCGGCAGGGCCTGCGCGCTGTAGTTGACGATGGTGAGCGGCGCGCCGAATACAGGAACCTGGGTTCCGACCTCGCCAAGCTTGAGGAGGTCAGGATGCATCATGATGCCCGCAAGGCCCATGGCGAGGAAGGGATTGGTCTCCATCTTCTTCGCTGCGGTGAAGGCGACGAGAATCGGCAGGTAGTAGTACACGCCGTCGCTGATGACAGAGATCACCTGATGCTCCACGGACTCGGCGGCAATGAGCCCGAACGAGGTGAGGATGTACATGAGGACCTTGATCATTCCGGCGCCGGCAATGGCGGGGATGAGCGGGGTGAAGCAGCTGATGAGCGTGTCGAGCGCAAGGTTTGCGTACCCCTTGAATCCCTTGGGCTTATCGTCGGCGCCCTCGCCCGCAGCGCCTGCGGCACTCACTTCGACGAGGGGCAAGGCCTCTGCGTAGACCTTATCCACCTCGGGCCCGATGATGATCTGGTACTGCCCGGACGACTGCGCGACGCCCACGACGCCGTCGATGCCCTCGAGCGTCGCCTTGTCGGCCTTGCCCTCGTCTGCGAGCGTGAAGCGCAGGCGCGTGACGCAGTGCGTGAGGCCCTTGACGTTCCCGGAGCCACCAACCGCCTCGACGATCTGGGATGCGGTCTTCCTGTAATCCATGTTCCACTCTTCCTTTTGGCTTGCTTCAGTGTGCGGACGCGACCGTCTCATGAGGCCGTCCCCACACGGCGGACTTGACGCTTCACATCCTCGCAGGAACCGAACGACATCTCATGCGATTACTTGCCGCAAAATGAAAGTATTTGATTCGATATTTTGCGATTCTCCTTCTCTTTCACGGAAGGAGATAAGAAACAGCATCGAAAAGTTGACTCAATACAGGTAGATAACGTGAAAGTACGCCATCTCGTTGCTGGAAAGCTCATGAGAGAACTCGATGGTCCCCCCGTCGGCCAGGACCGTCTCGAGCTCCATCTGCGGATGCGCGTGCGAGCGAAGGTATTCGATCTCTCCCCTGCTGGGGTCATCCATGCACCACAGGCGCATGCGGCTCGCCGCATCTGCGACCGACCCGTCCGACGCGTTGACAAAGCGCTTCTTTACGAGATACGTGCCCGGTCTCGCCCCGTCGATCCTAACGTGCGCCAGGCGCGACGCGGGCCCCTCGAAGTAGCCTGACATCTCCTCGAACGAGATGAGACTCTCGGGAGTAGTGAGGTAACGCGCCCCAAGGCGCTCGCAGTTGTGGCAGACGATCTGGTAGTTTCCCATCTTGTTGACACTCGCGATGCCGCGATCGTCGGCAAATATGACGCGCGGGCCGATGTGTCCCAAAAACTCGAAGGCATAGAACGAGGGCTTCGGAATGCCGTCTCGCGTGATGAGGCCGGGCTTGCCCGAGAGAGGGCGAAAGTCGGAGTCGTCGCCATTCGTCGGACAGAGCCGGTCAAGAGCCCAGTCGTAGCAGACGGACTGCACGAGGTCGCGACACGAGAGAAGGGTCTGGCACGCGTGAGCCCCCTCGTAGCACGAGTCGTTCATGGCATTGTGGCTCTCGAGCGAGTCGTCCCATCCGCTCACCATGAGAAGCCCCGGATCGAACCCCTCCCGCGCGAGCGTCTCGCGCGCACCCAAGAGCTGGTTGCGCATGTAAAACCTGTCAGCGGTTCGAACCATGGCCCCCTCGCCGTCGAGCGGGACGGCCGGGTGGCATGCGACGCTCACGGCGCCCGGCACAATCCCCCGGGCCCTCATGCTTTCGAGAAACGTCCTGAGATCCTGCGACTGGCGAGCGACCGACACCCCTGGGCCGACGAGACCCGTATCGGCAGACATCCTCTCGAGGAGAGCCGACGCACTGGCGAACAGATCAAGGTAGGCGCCTTCGGCAATGGCCGAGGGGGCACCGCTATAGCGCAGCTCAAAGCGCCACCTGCGCACGTTAGAGATGCTGTAGCGGTTGGAGAAGGTGCGAAGCATCCTCTCGATCGACGTCACTTCTCCCGCGACGTCCGACCCATCTGACTCGAAGACCATGTGGATGGAGAGGCCAGCATCAAGGAGAAAGTCCAGACAATCCTGCAGCCGGTGCAATCCCGCGGGGGTCTCCAGCAACGCGGCGTCGCACGTGACGCAGCAACGCTCGAAGCCCACTCTCGTACACAGCCATCTCACCTGATCGCGCACGCGAGCATCGTCCAAGACGTCAATGGCACCAAGGCCGATCATGTCAAGCCAGGGACGCCAGGGAAGCTCGACGATGTCATCCGCACGACAGAGGAGGTCGATACGCTCGGATGCGACCGTTTCGCCAACCGGATCGGCATCGAGGCACTCGGGCAGGCATTCGCCGCCGCGCTCCTCGGACATCTCGTGCTTCCTGCGATACTCCGTGGGAGTCACCGAATACGCGGATCGAAAGGCGTTGTTAAACGAGGCGATGTTGGGAAAGTCCGATTCCAAGGCGATGCGCGTCACCGTCTCGGAGGTCGAGGTGAGACGACGAGTTGCCACGTCGAGTCGAACTGACGTGAGGTACGACAGAAACGTGCTTCCGACCTCGCGCTTGAACAGGCGCGCAAAGTGCTCGGGCGATAGGTTGAACCTCTTTGCGGCGTCGGACAGGCTCAGGGGCTCGTCGAAATGGGAGTCGATGTACTCCATGAACGCGTCTCCTCGCGCAATTGCCGACACCTCCTGAGCAGACGAGAAGCCATCCATCAGGCAACGCACCACACCGAGCTCGGCGGCCTCGCGATAGAGCCGCGAGAGATCTCCCGTCTCGGCAAGGGATCGAACGAATGCGTCGAGGTTCCTCTCCAGGGCGCCATATGCCTCCTGATGCCTGAGCGTGGGATTGCACGCAAAGCGCACCGGTCGGTCATTGAGCATGCGACGCAGCAGGCGCATGTCGAGATCACATACGAGCACCAGGCAGTCAGTAAGCGGCTTAAGGTCAAACGCCTCCGCGGCGTTGACGACTGCCAGCGCGCCATCGTGCTCGCTAATCTCAAATGGCGAGGAGCCGGCCATGTCGAGGAGGGCAGAGCCGCGAAGCGCGTAGCAGATGCGCGCGCGCCAGCGATCCCCCTGCAGGGAGACGCCCCTGCGCACGAACCTATAGTCAACGAGCCACTCCCGCATTTCTCCCCCATCAGAGCAATCGAGTCCTTGGCGCCACGCACGACCGGATTGCACCAGACAATCCTCCTCCGCCTACAGGAGCAAGCATATCCAATCCAAGACGCGAAAGACTCGAAGACGGTGCCCGATCTTCCCACCCATATTCATAAAACATGCGTCAGAATAGGTATGTATGTTGAAACGAGATCGGAGCTAAGAAAATGACCAACAGAGATGGATACGTTCCCCGCACCGGCTGGCGCAAGCTTTTGACATCCTTTCTGATCTGCGTCATCTGCGTCGCCGTCAACATCATAGGCGCGCAGATCGCCACTCTGCTTCACGTGCCGCTCTACCTAGACTGCGTCGGAACAGTCGTCGCCAGCATGGCAGGCGGTTTCCTTCCCGGCGTAATCGTCGGATACCTCACCAACACCATCCTGGGACTCGTGGACGGGGTATCCCTGTACTACACGATCATCAGCGTGCTCATTGCCGTCGCCGCGGCATCCTTCTCGCATATGGGCTGGTTCAAGAGCGTCGCCAAGACGCTCCTTGCCATCGTCACCTTTGCCCTCATCGGCGGCGCCCTGGCGTCCATCCTAACCTGGTGCCTCTATGGGTTCAGCGTCGGCGAGGGCATCACCGCCCCGTTCGTCCACCAGCTCTGCGAGGGCGGCGTGAGCCCCTTTGTGGCTCAACTCGCCGCAGACACTGCGGTCGACGTCGTCGACAAGGCGATCGTCACCGTGCTTGCGCTGCTCATCACGCGCGTGCTCCCGCATGAGTTCTTCGAGCTCTTCGACTTCAGCGCCTGGCAGCAGAACCCCCTTTCCTCAGGCGAGCTCGCCCTGGTGCGCGCCACAAAGTCGCGCGTCGCCTCCGTCCGCACCAAGGTGGTCTTTCTCGTCTCGATCGTCATGATCGCCGTCGTCGGAGCCACGACATGGCTGAGCTACCTCATGCTCGAGAACTCGATGATCGAAGAGCAGGAGGCGAACGGCGTGGGAATCGCAAGCCTGGCGGCAGAGGCCATCGATCCCAAGATGGTGGACGAGTACCTGTCGCAGGGCGCATCCTCCGCCAGCTACCAAAGCACCCTGCAGCATCTGATCAACATTAGGAAGAGCTTCCCCGAGGTGCAGTACGTGTATGCCTACAAGATCCTCGATGACGGCTGCCACGTGGTGCTCGACTCCGGCGGAGAGGACGAGCCGGGCTCCGATCCAGGAACCGTCATCGAGTTCGAGAGCGCCTTCGAACCCTATCGCGCAGACCTCCTTGCCGGACGTCCCATAAAGCCCATCATCTCCACCGGGTTGTACGGCTGGCTGCTCACGGTCTACCAGCCGCTGCTTGACGCGCAGGGCAACTGCGTCTGCTATGTGGGCGTCGACATCCAGATGACGCACGTCCTCAACGAGGTCTACGCGTACCTTGCAAAGGTCGTCTCGCTGTTCGGCGCATTCTTCGTCCTCATCTGCACAATCGTGCTCTGGATGGCAAAGTACGGAATCATCCTGCCGCTCAACTCCATCGCACGCGCGGCAGGCAACTTCGCCTTCGGCACCGAGTCCGACCGCGCGGGAACCGTCGAGCAGGTGCGCAGCCTTGACATCCACACGGGCGACGAGATCGAGAACCTCTACCACTCGGTCACGAAGACCGCCGAGGACACGGTGCGCTACATCGCGGACGCCGAGGAGAAGAGCCGTACCATCGAGCGGATGCAGGACAACCTCATCATGGTCATGGCAGACCTGGTAGAGAGCCGTGACCAATACACGGGCGACCACGTCCGCAAGACGGCGGAGTACGCAAGCCTCATCATGCGGCAGATGCGCAGCGAGGGAATCTATGCCGACGAACTCACCGACGAGCTCATATTCAACATCGAGCGCTCCGCACCGCTGCACGACATCGGCAAGATCGTGGTGTCCGACACCATCCTCAACAAGCCCGGGCGCCTCACCGACGAGGAGTTCGAGATCATGAAGAGCCACACGACCGCCGGCCGAGAGATCATCAAACGCGCCGTGGGGGCCGTCTCCGAGCCCACGTATCTGGACGAGGCGAAGAACATCTCCGAGTTCCACCACGAGAAGTGGAACGGAACGGGATACCCCACCGGACGCGCCGGCAAGGAGATCCCCCTCTCCGCGAGAATCATGGCCGTTGCCGACGTCTTCGACGCACTCGTCTCCAGGCGCAGCTACAAGGACGGCTTCCCGCTGGAGAAGGCCTTCTCCATCATCGAGGAGGGGGCCGGATCGCACTTCGACCCCGAGGTTGCTGCGGCCTTCCTGCACGCAAGGGGGGAAGCCGCCGCGATCGCGCGCAAGTACGGCGACGGACAGACCGACCGCGAGGGCGGCGTTGACGAGGGGACCGCAAAATAGTCCGTCCGGAACGCGTCTCTCGCTAGGACAACCGAGGAGGAAAGCGTGCTTGGACCCATTTGCCCCGCAACCCCAGATGACTTCGACGAGGTGTGGCAGCTCTACTTGGACGTCTGCGAGCACCAGGCACGCGACCAGTACGGACCACGCTGGACGCCGGGCATCTACCCCGCAGAGGGCGACATACGCTCGCATATGGCCGAGGGGGAGCTCTACGTGCAGCGGCTGGGAGACCAAATCGTGGCGGCCATGGCGCTCGTGATGCGCGAGGACCCGGAATACGTCGGCGTGCCCTGGCCGACCAAGGCGGCGCCGGAGGACGTGGCCGTCATCCACCTCTTGGCCGTCCATCCCAGCGCCCGTGGCCTGCACGTGGGCGTCGGCCTGGCCAGGGAGGCAGTCAGGCTCGCCCGCGCGGCAGGCAAGCGCGCCGTTCACCTGGACGTCGTTCCCGGAAACCTCGCGGCCAGCCGCGTTTACCTAGAGGCAGGCTTCTCCCTCGTAGGAACCTACGAGATCTTCTACGAGGACACCGGTGTCATGGGGTTCGAGATGTACGAGTGCGCACTGTAGCGAGAGGCCGTGCGGGCTATCGCATGCATGAAACGGGCCTTCGCACGCGAGGCCGCCGTAGTCCACGGGAAAATCGGTCTCGAGGAGCGCCACGGGACGGCGAGGGCATCCTCGCATTCCACCGCCCCGCCCCAGACGCGGTCAGGCGCACGAGCGAAACTAGAGAAGTCCCGCGACCTCGCCAAAGGGCTCGAGGCTGCGCGCGAGGATGCCGTGCATCTGCGCGATCGCCACGCCGTAGTTGACCATGGGCACTCCCGCGGCCTCGGCCACGCGCATCCGATGCGCCATCTCGCGGTCGTTGAGCATGCACCCGCCGCAGTGGACCACGAGGTCGAAGGCGGCGAGGTCGTCGGGAAAGTCGCCGCCTGAGGTGAAGGAGAAGGACGGTTCGGCCTTTGCGTGGGCCCGGATCCACGTCGGCATCTTCACGGTGCCGATGTCCGCGCACTGCCTGTGGTGCGTGCACCCCTCCGAGACGAGCACGCGGCTCTCGTCCGTGAGGCGCGAGAGCGCGGCCGCACCCCGCACGAGAGCGGGCAGGCTCCCCTTGTAGCGCGCCATGAGGATGGAGAACGACGTGAGGGGAATCTCGCTCGGCACGATACTCGCCACCTCAGCAAACGCCTGCGAATCGGTGATTATGAGGCGCGGCGGCACCCGCAACGCGCCAAGCGTGCGCGCAAGCTCCGCCGGCTGGCACACGACGGACGCCGCGTGGGCATCGAGCACGTCGCGCAGCACGAGCTGCTGCGGGAGGATGAGCCGCCCCTTGGGGGCGGAGGCGTCGATCGGCACCACGAGCACCACGAGGTCCCCCTCGCCAAGAAGGTCGGCCACGAGCCTCTGGCGAGGCTTCGCGCCAGAGGCCATGCGGGCGATCGTCTCCTTCAGCTCCCGGACGCCGTCGCCCGTGCGCGAGCTCACGAGAACCTCGCCCGAGGGGAGACGCGTCACGTCGCGCGCGGCGTCGCCGAGAAGGTCGGCCTTCGTGTAGGCAATCACGTGCGGAACCCCGCGCGCGTCAAACTCCGCGAGCAGACCCCTCTCGACGTCATCGAGGTCGGTCGGGCCGCCGGGACCCACCGGGCCGCCGGGCGCACCACGAAGGGCACGGGAGCCGTCCACCACGAGCACGGCCACGTCGCAGCGACGAAGCGCCTGCCTGGCCTTGCGCACGCGCAGCTCGCCGAGGCCACCCTCGTCGTCGATGCCCGGCGTGTCGACGATGACGACGGGACCCACCGGCAAGAGCTCCATCGCCTTGCTCACCGGATCGGTCGTCGTGCCCGCGACGTCGGACACGACGGCAAGCTCCTGGCCCGTGACTGCGTTCACCAGGCTCGACTTGCCGGCGTTGCGCCGCCCGAAGAACCCAATGTGCAGGCGCTCGCCCGCAGGCGTCTCGCTCAGCCCCATGCCTCTCCCCTTCTCGTCGGCAGACCACGCGCGGCACATTTGCCGCACCCCAAAGCACGCCCGCACGCAGGCCGTGCTCGGCGACCCGTGTTCGGCATCCCGTGCTCGGCGAGCCGCGGTCGCACGAATCGTACCCGTTAGAACCTAAAGTCGTTGCCCTGCCCCGTGCGAATGAGCTCGATGCGCTCGGCGCAGAGCCTGCGACGGGCGTCGTCGGGGATCTTCTCCAGCTCGCGGCCGATCAGGTCCCAGCCGAGCTCCTGCGTGTGCGGCGAGGCGTAGTCGGTCAGGAACTCCGAGAGCGTCATGAGCGCGTTGGGGTGGCAGTAGTTGAGGATCTGCCCGCTCTTGCAGAAGCTCATGAAGCGGTCGCCCGTGCGGCCGGCGCGGTAGCACGCCGTGCAGAAGCTGGGGATGTGGTCGCACTCCATGAGCCAGGCAATGACCTCGTCGAGCGTGCGCTGGTCGCTCACGTCGAACTGCTCGGTGTCGGTGGGGCGCACGTCCTCGGTGTATCCACCCACGCTCGTGCGCGACGCACCGCTGATCTGCGAGATGCCCAGCTCGAGCGCGCGCCGACGCACGGCCTCGCTCTCGCGGGTGGAGATGATCATGCCGGTGTAGGGCACCGCGATACGGATGAGCGCGATGATCTTGGCGAACATCTCGTCGGTGAGCGAGTTGTCGAACTCGTCGGGGTCGATGTCGTCGGCGGGCTTCACGCGCGGGACGGAGATGGTGTGCGGACCCACGCCATTCACGGCCTCGAGGTGCTCGGCGTGCATGAGGAGCCCCGCGAACTCGTAGCGGTAGCCGTCGAGACCGAAGAGCACGCCGAGGCCCAGGTCGTCGATACCGCCATCGAACGCACGGTCCATCGCCTCGGTGTGCCAGTTGTAGTCGTGCTTGGGCCCCCACGGGTGAAGCTCGAGGTAGTTCTCCTTGTGGTAGGTCTCCTGGAAGAGGATGTAGGTGCCGATCTCGGCCTCCTTGAGCATGCGGTACTCGTCCACCGTGGTCGCCGCGATGTTGACGTTGACGCGGCGGATGGCACCGTTTTTGTGCTTGACGGAGTAGATGGTGTGGATGGAGTCGAGGATGTAGTCGATGGGGTTCATGCGCGGGTCCTCGCCGGCCTCGATGGCCAGGCGCTTGTGGCCCATGTCCTGCAGCGCGATGACCTCGTCGCGAATCTCGTCCTGGGTGAGCTTGCGGCGCGGGATGGTCTTGTTGATCGCGTGGTAGGGGCAGTACAGGCAGCCGTTCACGCAGTAGTTGGAGAGGTAGAGCGGCGCGAAGAGCACGATGCGGTTGCCGTAGTAGGCGAGCTTGATCTGGCGGGCCAGGCGGAATATCTCCTCGTTGACCTCGGGGTCTTCGCAGGCGAGAAGGACGGACGCCTCGCGGTGGCTGATGATGGCGCAGTGGTCCTTGTCCGGGTGCAGGTTGGGCTTGCACTTGTCGAGGATCGAGTGGATGAGCTCGAGGTCGTTCTTGTGCTCGTCCGCATAGGCGAGTGTGTCGAGAATCTCCTGGTGGTTGATGAACTCGTCGGCGCAATGCGACGTGGGGTCGTACTTGTAGGCCATGTTGTTTCCTCTCCTTCTGGTCTGGGCGCCGGCTCCTGCCGACGACCACCCTCTCAAACTGATGACGTTGCAGGTGCGTCGCACGGAGCCGGCACCATGCGCGGGTCGCCCCTGTCCACGACAACGCGATACCCGATGGAGCGCATGCGCTCCGACAGGAGCGCGAGGCCCTCGGCGGACTCGCTCCCCTCGACCGCCTTGTTGTCGTAGAGCTCGTACTTCCCCCGCACGGACGTGGGCGACAGGTTGGGCATCACCACGTTGGCACCCGCGAGTATCCCCCGCTCGCGCCCGTCAGCCTCGAGCGTCCCAAGCGCCGTAGTGGCGGGAAGGAGCAGGCCCGGATGCATGAGTCGAAGGAGCGAGAGCAGGAAGCACGTGAGCCCAACCGAGCCGGCCGGCTCGTGCGCGAAGGGCGTCGCGTGGTGCGGGACGAAGGGCCCGATGCCGCACATCTCAGGACGGAAGCCCTCGATGAACTTGAGGTCCCGGGCAAGGTGCGCGGGCGTCTGGTACGGCGATCCCACCATGAAGCCACAGCCCACCGCGTAGCCGATCTCGCGCAGGTCGGCGAGGCAGCACATGCGACCCTCGAACGACATGTCGGCCGGATGGAGGAGTGCGTAATGTGCGGGGTCGGCGGTCTCGTGGCGCAGGAGGTAGCGGTCGGCGCCGGCGTCAAAGAGCGCCTGGTAGCTCTCGCGCGACCGCTCGCCCACGGAAAGCGTCACCGCACAGTCGGGATGGGCGCCCTTGATTGCCCCCACGACGGAGCAGAGGCGCTCGTCATCCAGCCACGCATCCTCGCCGCCCTGCAACACGAAGGTGCGAAACCCCAGCTCGTAGCCCTTCTCGACGCATGCGTGGATATCGTCAGCAGAGAGGCGGTAGCGCGTGGCGGTGACGTTCGAGCGGCGGATGCCGCAATAGAGGCAGTCGTTCTTGCAGTGGTTGCCTATCTCGATGAGGCCGCGCACGAACACCTCGTCGCCATAGACCGAACGGCGCACGCCCGCAGCGCGCTCGGCGGCATAGGCCGCAAGCTCGGGCGTCCATCGCGCGACGAGCGTCTCGTAGTCGGCAAGGGGCAGCTCGTGCCGCTCGCCCAACTCGTCCACCAGACGGACGAGGCCTCTCTCCATGTCACATCCCTTGTCGTCGGCACGCCGGCGCCTGCGGCGGCGGCACCGCCGCGCCACGATTCGCCTGCGCGCTTCTTGTCAGGCAACGCTGCCCAGTATGACACAACGGCAGCGACTTCGCGCGGCCGGACAATGTGACGAGTCGCGGCGAGTCGGCTGTGCGCCGGTGAGGTTTTCAACTCTCCGAAACCTGGTCCTTCGGGACTTCTGGCGGGACGCTACTCAAGAGATGATCTCGCATGGCTCTCCGACGCAAAACCGCTCCGCGAGACTCGCCGGCGGCCCCAGGCGCAAAACCCGCTCGAATGGACGATTGGCCGAGGGGGCCAGGCGCAAAATGGCTCCGAGTGGACGACTCCAGGCGCAAAACCCGC
>JAGAWD010000026.1 GCA_017941585.1 Olsenella sp.
AGCCGGCGCTTCCGAGCCGTCGGGCTCCCCCGCGCCCGGGGCGTCGTCCTCGCCGGGGGCCGGCCCTCCGGCGTCAGATGCGCCCGCCGGAGCGGCCGGGGGCGCGTCGTCGGAGGGGAGGTCTTCGGACGTGTCGCCGCCGTTGCCGTCCGCCCACCTGAGCCCGCACGCGAAGTCCGGCTTCTCGCCCTCCGCAGCCCGCACGAGGACCGTGACGCCGTCCACGACGACGGAGCCGGCGCGCTCCATGTCCTCTCGGCCGAAGACCACCATCGCGTCGTCCCTGGGAACGAGCTCGAGGACCTCGCCCTCGTGGCCCTCCTCGTAGGACCCGCCCATCCTCCACGCCCTGATGCCGTGGTCCGGGTCGCTCCAGTCGAGCCCCGCGCCCTGGTGCACGAAGGCGTCGAAGGGCAGCATGGTCGCGGACCACGTCTCGGAGCCCGTGAGGTGCCCGGCCGCGTCGACGTACCAGACCTGGATCGTCTCCGCCATCTCAGCACCTCCTCCCGTCGAAGCCGAGGAGCCAGTCGCAGCTGACCCCCAGGGCGCGGGAGAGCCTGACGAGCGAGACCGCGCCCGGCAGCCTCTCCCCGCGCAGGTAGGACATGACCGTGGTGTGCGCGACCCCGGAGCGGGCGGAGAGGTCGGAGGGCCCCTCGATCCCCTCCAGCCTCATCGCGTCGCGCAGGCGTCGCCTGAAGAGCAGGAGCTGCGGCTCCTCGGTGTAGGGCCCGCGCAGGGGCGGGATCGTGGCGTGCAGGTCCATCTCGTCCTCACCATCCAATCCGAGGAGCCAGTCGAGGCCCACGCCGAGGGCGCCGGCCATGTCCACGAGCGTGCGGGTGCCCGGGAGCCGGGCGCCGGAGATGTAGCGCGACGCGCTGGAGCGGCCCATCCCCACGGCGTCGGCGAGATCGCGGCAGGAGCGCAGGCCGCAGCGTCCCATGGCCACGCCGAGCCTGTCCGCGAACGCCGAGGCCAGGGCATCGTAGGGACGCACGGCCCTCGCCGCCGCGGGGCTCACCGGCCTCGCCTCCCCTTGGGGGAGCGGCGGCCCCTCGGCCGCCCTCCCCCCTCGTCGAACACGAGCCCCGTGCCCCACTCCGAGTCCTTGTTGACCCTCACCCCCGCCGAGAAGGCCTTTCCGCTATTGGACTTGAGCCCGCTCATGCGGACGGTCTTGCCGGCGAGCAGCGATGCCGCCTGCTTGTCGGTAAGCCTCTTTCCGCAGACTGCGGATAGGAACTTGAACCCGCATCCCTCGCTCGCGACCTCCCACTCGCCGGAGTCGCCCTTGCGGAACTTCCGGCTGGAGCAGTAATAGAGCTTCCCCGACCTCGCCTTGACGACGGGCTCGCCGCACCTCGGGCACCTCCCGACGGCGGAGCCCTTGATCCCGAGCGCCGCGACCTTGCCCGCGTTGCGTCGCATCGCCGCGAGGTCGTGCGAGACGAGGCGGTCGATGCCGGCGACCACCTCGTCTCCGTCGCGCTCGAACCTCCCGACCTCCTCCATGGCGGCGAAGAGCGCCTCCGTCGCCTCGGGCGAGGCTATCTCGCAGCCCTCCAGCAGGGCGTGCGAGACCCTCCCGCAGTCCGTGAGGGAGAGGACGCCCTTCGAGTTCGAGAGCAGCGACGTCTCGGCGCCCTCCGCCGAGATCTCGGCGAGGGTGCTCACCCTCGTGGCGCCGGTCCCGACGTCGTGCCTCTCCAGCCGCGACTTGAGCCACTTCTGCGTGGGCCGCTGCGGTCTCCTGTTGGCGCCCTCGTGGACGAACGGCGCGGCGCGCCTGCCGAGGTCGCGGGGCTCCTCCTCGCCTTCCTCGTCGTCCCTGCCGGCCTCCTCCGTGTCGAACACCGCCCTGAACCCCGGCCTGACGGGCACGTTCGTCTTCCCGACGAACGACGGGAAGTCCCTTACGTGTCCCCTTACCTGCTCGTACTCGTAGTCCTCCGCAAGCATGGCGAGGTAGTTCCTGGCGAGCGTGTCGTAGATGGCGGGCCCGCTCGGCCCGTAGCGCCTGAGGTCGCCGAGCAGTGCGGGCACGTTCGGCCCCGGCCGGTTGGCACCGTGGGCTCCGCCCTCCCTGACGTGCGTCGCCCTCGGCGTGCGGTGCGTGAGGAGGGCGGGGTCGACGAGCACGAGGCGGGCGATGTCGTCCACCAGCGGCAGGAGCTCGGCGAACTGCTCTGGCGTGACCTGCTTGTCCTCCGTGCGCGGGTAGCTCACGACCTGGTCCTCGTACATCCTCTGGTACGTGTCGAGGATCTCCTGGGGCCTGTATCCCTTCGTCGCGAGTATCGCCGAGAGGCCCGCGAGGTCGAGCAGCCTTCCCGGCGCCTTCCTCCTCATGGTCCTCGAGTCGCACACGACGTCGCTCTCGCGCAGGCGCGAGAGGTCGACCTCGGCCGCCGTCGCGAACCGCTCCGCGTCGTCCTCGGCCACCGCGTACGTGACGCCCATCTCGTCCCTGAACCGCGCCTCGTAGAACGGCACGCGCCTGTACGACTCGTACGCCCTCTGCTGCTCGCCGACGAGCCAGACCATGACGCTCTTGAGCCT
>JAGAWD010000296.1 GCA_017941585.1 Olsenella sp.
CAGACGATATGCTGCCTGAATCTGAGCATTCTGTTGTCACCTGATCTGGGCTTGGCACGACCTGTGACCGATTCATGCCACCACAATGACATGGAGCAGAAAGTCGCGTTAGTTTTGCGCTTGTTTTAGGGCGCTGCGTTAGGGTGGGAAGGGGCTATGCGATGGATATCCTCGGGCTCGAGGGCGACGGCCCGCCCACGGTACCCTTCTACGAGCGCTGCGGCTTCGCGCTGCACCGCGCGGCGTGGGATCTCTTCACGACAACTACGGCCACCGCTATCCGGGAGGCCGGCGTGCAGCTTAGGGACATGGCCCACCCACAGCGTTCCCTGTGACAGTGCGTGACGCGAGTTCGGTTTGTTCGGGTTTTGTCCATGCCTGGGCTCCGGCATGCCGAAGGCCGGTACTTCAGGCTCTTTATCTGAAAGTTTATCGGTAATGCGGCTGCCTCTGCCCCGCTTTTGATGAGTGGGCGCGAGCATATTTGCATGTCCATGGGACGAGATCGGCCGTCTGCACGTACAATTATGCAAGCAAGTACGGGGCTACTGCCAGAGGAGGCGGCTATGAACTTCGAGGACCTGTCCACGGAGCAGAAGGAGAGGGCCATCGCCTGCAAGACGCCCGAGGAGCTGATCGAGCTCGCCAGGGAGGAGGGGATCGAGCTCACGGACGCGCAGCTCGAGGACATCTCCGGTGGCGGGTGGAGTAGCCCCAGCTGCGGCGACGACACGGCGTGGACGTACGCCTGCTAGCCTGAGGGCATGGTAGCCGCGACGACCGCGCGGGCCCCGTATTCGGTGGGCTTCGCCGAGCGCCTGGCCCGGATGGCGGAGAGGCCCAAGCTGGACGTGCAGGTGTGCGACCACTGCAACCTGCGGTGCGCCGGGTGCCTGCACTTCGCGCCGCTGGCCGAGGAGCGCTTCCTCGACGTGGACGAGTACGAGCGCGACCTGTCGCGGCTGGCGTCCGCCGACGGCATCGAGGGCTACTTCGGCACCGTCGTGCTGATGGGTGGCGAACCGCTGCTCCACCCGCGCATCGCCGACATCGTCCGCGTCACCCGTGCGCGCCTGCCCGGGCAGGACGTCGTCCTGTGCACGAACGGGCTCCTGCTCGGGCGCATGGGCGACGGCCTCTGGCGGGCGCTCGCCGAATGCGACGTGGGGCTGCTCATATCGCCGTACCCCCTGCGCGTCGACTACGAGGGGCTCGCGGCGCTCGCGCGCGAGAGGGGCGTGCGCGCCGCGTTCGCGGCGGATGTTACGGGCACCGCAGAGGGCAAGGAGGCGTTCCTGCGCCTGGCGATCGACCCGGAGGGGAAGTGCGACCCGTCCCGGTCGTTCGTGTCGTGCCCCTTCGGCGGGCACTACCTGCAGCTCGCGCGCGGGGCGATCTGGCCGTGCCAGGTGGCCGCCCACCACGGCCCGCTCGCGCGGCGCTTCGGGTACGACATGCACGACGAACCCGCCGACTCGCTATCCCTGGCGGACATCTGCTCGGCTGACGACATCGAGGCCTTCCGCCGCATGCCGCACCCCATATGCCGCCACTGCGACAACGACGCGCTCACCGTCATGCCCTGGGGGCGCTCCAAGCTGTCTGCCGACGAGTGGCTTGCGCCGCGCTAGGTCCGATCCAGCCCCAGGCGCCTGCAGATGCGGGCGACCTCGAAGCGCACGCGCTCCTCGTCGATGGTCGTGAGCTCGCGGTGGCGCAGGACGACCTTCCCGTCGATGATCACCGTGCTCACCTCGGACCCGTTGGCTGCGTAGGAAAGCGCCGCCACGGGGTCGCCGAGGGGCGTGAGCGAGGGCGTGTCCAGGTCGAGCAGCGCGAGGTCGGCCCTCTTGCCCACCTCGATCGACCCGCAGGGCAGGCCCAGGGCTCGGGCGCCTCCCCGCGTGGCCATGCGCAGGGCGTCGTCGGCGGAAACGCACTGCGGGCTCTCGCGGGCACCCTTGTGCACGAGGGCCAGCAGGCCCATCTCGCGGAACATGTTCTGTGCGTTGTTCGATGCGGCGCCGTCGGTGCCCAGGCATACGTTGACGCCCGCCTCTACCAGCTCCGGAACAGGGGCGAAGCCGTTGCCGAGCTTCATGTTGGAGGCGGGGTTGGTCGCCACGCTGACGCCGTGATCGGCAAGGATGGCGCGGTCGGAGGCGCTCACGCGTGCGCAATGGGCCGCGACGGTGGGCACGTCGAAGATGCCGGCGTCGCGCACGTACTCCACCGGCGTCCTGTGATGCCGGGCCCATACTCTCATGCTCTCGCCTTGCGACTCGGCGATGTGGATGTGGATGCCCATGCCCTCCTCGCGCGCTCGGTCAGCCACCATGCGCAGGTAGTCGGGCCCACAGGAATAGGGCGCGTGCGGACCCAGGAGAAAGCTCAGCCGGCCGCAGCCGGCGAACTCGTCACGTTCCCGCAGCGCCTCGGTGATGCGCTGGTCGTCGCAATCGTAGGTATCGCCTGCCAAAGCGCGGCAGATGACGGCGCGCATGCCCGATTCCAGCACCGCGCGGGATGTTTGGCCGACGTGCATCTGCATGTCGTTGAAGCAGGTGGTGCCCGAGCGAATCATCTCGGCCTGGGAGAGTAGCGAGGCCCAGTAGGAGTCCTCGGGCTCCAGGCGGCGTTCGATGGGGACGACGGCACCGAAGAGCCAGTCGCCGAAGGAGAGATCGTCGGCCGCGTTGCGCATCAGGGACATGTAGGCGTGCGTGTGCGCGTTCACGAGGCCAGGGATGGTCAGGAGGCGAGTGCCGTCAATGGCCTCGTTCGGGGCGAATCCTTCGGGCGCCTCATCGATGCCCGCGATGCTGTCTCCCTCGATGCAGAGGTCGTGGCGGCCGACGGCGTGGCCGTTGCCGTTGGGGAGAACGGCGAGCGTGTTGCGGATGAGCAGACCCAAGGGAACCTCCTAGCCGGACCATTATATATTTCGAGGGCCGTCATTTGCGGCGGCGGGAACTGGAGCTGCCGGGACATCAAGGGGGTGCTTTGACGTCTGCAGCAAGTACGACGCCGAGTGGATGCACGAGTGCTGGAAATTCAAGCATTGTCGATCCCCGGCTCGCCCGGACGGTCGCTCGCCGCCGCAGGGAGCCGATGCCGGCGCGGACGCGGCTTGGATCCCGCGGTGACACCATGGGCCAAGGGGCCAGAGGCCGATGCCTCCGGCCCCTTGGCTTTCGCCTGAAAAAGGCCTATCAGAGCCGGATGTGGTCTATCCGAGAGGCCGGTGCACCACTTCGCTCCGAGGGAAACGCTCCTATCGGCACTATTCGTACCGGGCTGCCAAGTCCGAGATCATGACTCAATCAGGCTGACAATTACTGCAATGGTCGCCATTCTGAAACCCCTCACCCTCCTCCAAGCGAAATTCGCAATTTACATGCAATAAAATATAACGAAATGAACTGCTGACCCGATGCTCTTTGACACGGTGCCGCCATGGCATCGACGGTGGTCGAGCACGGTTGTGGCAGGCCATAGTGTTGGCTCGTAAAAAAGGGGGAAGGCGATGAGGAAACGATTGCGAGTGAAACGGCTGAGAGTTTTCGTTGCAGCGTTATGCACCCTCGTTCTAGTGATGACGCCCGTGTTGCCCGCATGGGGTGATGTGTCATCTGGTGCGATGACCGCTACGAACCAAAAGAACACGACTCTTGATGCTAACAAGAAGCGAATCAATGAGTTCACGCTCGACGGCAAGTACCTCTATAAGAGCCTGGGCAACGATTCCGGCAAACCGACGCTTACCTTAAGCACGGGCACATTGCAAAACATCGTGAAGAATACGCTGCTGCCCCAATGGAGCGGGCTTGCGACGAGCGTCTTTCGCGACCAGGCTGGCCAGCTGGTCGACCTCTATGGGTATCAGCCCAATAGGGGCAACATGTCCCAGGCTGGCTTCGACGCCTACTTCAACATAAACGCAAGCGGCAATACTACGTACTCAAAAGAGACCTGGAGCTTTGGCAGCCTGAGGGATAAGCTCCAGCAGACGTTTGCGAGCCATTCGGGTAATCCCGGCTGGGACCAGGCTACCGTCACGGGCGTTAAGCAGGTTAACAGCCTAAGCGAAGCGCGCGATATGGTAGGCTAGGCGCTCTATGACTGCGAAAACCATAAGGGCCTCGAGGTCCGCGAGTTCCTCGGCGTGGACGAGGGGATCACGTGCCGACTGTTGGTGTCAGGGCCGCTTTGATATGAGAGCGGCCGTCGCCTAGAATCGCTTGTTTGCGGAACATCCGATTCGAGAGAAGGGCAACGGCCACCGATGGAAAGCATACAGCAAC
>JAGAWD010000297.1 GCA_017941585.1 Olsenella sp.
GCCCAGGCGTTGTATGCACCGCCAAGTCCGTCATCAAAGCTCGAGTCCGCGACAAGTCCCGCACGAATTGCATCCTGTCGGTCCTTCCCCACGTACGCAATGATGTCCGAGATGCGCATGACGCACCCCTCGAGTGTCATCGGGCGAAGCCTCCCGATGGCCTCCGCGCCCGACTGCCAGCAGTCCTCGACCACGGAATCGAACGCATGGAAGCTCCCGAGCTCGCTCGTCTCGAAGCGCTGCTGCTCAAACTCCCCGTTATGGCAGATGACGCCGTCGAGCGTCTGGAGGGAGATGTTTCTGCCGTAGATCGTGTCGAGTACGCGCACGCTCTGCACGTTATGGAAGAAGTGCCGCCCCGTGCGCCGGTGATAGACCTCGTTCAGAAAGCGCTCCCCGGCATGGCCGAAAGGCGTATGACCGACGTCGTGACCGAGGGAGATGGCCTCGATGAGGTCTAGGTTAAGCCCGAGCGCCCTGCCTATGTCTCGCGCAATCCTGCTGACAAGCTGCTCATGGAGGCCCCTGCGCGTAATGTCGTCGTTGGCACGGAAGGAAAACACCTGGGTCTTCCCGTTGAGGCGGTTGTAGGCGGGAGTGTGGATGATCTTCTCGGCGTCGCGCACGAAGGCGGGGCGCAGGAGCGTTCCCCCGTCGCGCTCCGAGGGATCTCGCCGCACTATGGTCTCGTCTCCGCAGGCAAAGGGGCTCATGCAACGCTCGCTTTGCAAGGCGTCGACAAGCCGCTCGACCTTGGGCGAGAGACGCCCCGTCAGGTGAGGCGCAAGTTTGTTTGTTGAGCGTGGTTGCGATTGAGCCGACATGTCCGACCTTTCCCGATTCTTGATGCGCATAGCCTACACCAAGTTGCGGACATCAATGCCTCGCGCCCCGTATCCGACGACGTCTAGCCAAGGTCCCACGGGCACACGAGGTCACTGGTCGGCGCCTCGTGACGCCACACCCTGCAGAGCAGTTTCCCGTGAGGCGCCAAGGTAGCACTGCTCATTTGCGGGCGTGACCTTGAGCCCGAGCTTCTTCTGCAACCTGATTGACGCCTTGTTGTCGGGGTATACCTCGCACCATGGCGTCTCGCCCCGACGCAGCGTCTCGTTGATCAGCGTTGCCTCGAGCGCATATCCCCAACCCTGCCGGCGCCATTCGGGAAAGACCTCGAGCATGCCCATCGACCCCACCGGGTGCTCGCCGATGTAGCCGACGAGCTCCCCCTCCACGAAGCCGCCCCATACGCGCCCGGAGCGCAGCAGCTCGCGAACCTCGTCGTCGGTCTTGTACTCCGGGTGACTGTAGGTCGAGCGCACCACGTCGAAGAAGCTGTCATCGAGCCGGCGAATGTCCCTCTCCGCATCGACCTCAATTGGAGTCTTCTTCTCGTAGATTGCAAGATGGTAGGGCAGGACCACCGTCAGCGCATGGGCGAGCTCGACATCGCGGACAAGCGCCGGCTCGAGGCAGTCGACCACGGTCGGCTCGACCAGGGCCTCCACCACGGACCTCCCCAGCTCGCGGTCGCGCGACCAGAGGAGCTGCATGCCACCAGGGTCGCGCATGAGGACGCAGCCGTCTTGGGCGAGCACGACCTCCCCCCTGCCACGGCGGGCAAGCTCCGCAAGGGGAAACGTCCTTCTCGGGGCGCGGCTGAGCTCCTCGAGGGCGCGGGCGCGGCGCCCGTCGTCACTGCCGCGGCGCGCGCATATGCAGAGGTAGAGCCTCTCCGCGATCTGGCGCGAGCCCTCCGGGCCGGGATGCTCGAAGTGGTCTGCCATGAGCGACGTCTTGTGGTCCATGAGGCGCATGCCGTCCACGAGGCGCATCTGGTCATGCGGCGCAACGTGGGCCGACAGGAACGTCGGAATACTCTCGAAGCAGCTCAGGGGGTGCGAGGGATAAGCGAGCTCGTCATGCCACAGCGGTGTCACCACAACCGTGTCGACATCCGGCCAGAGCCGCGACGCCTCTAATAGATAGCTCCTCACGTCACGCGTGACGAGACGGGCCCGACACGGCTCGAAGCGGTAGTTTTCGCCAAACTCGATGACAATTTGCTCGGGCTCCACAGACTTCGCGAGTCCAAAGAGCGTGCCCGGCTGGAACACCTGCCCGCCAATGCCCTGGTTGACAAGGTCGAGCCCCAGACGGTCGGCGAGGATGGCCGGCCAGGCGAGGGCGGGATCCTCGGACACGAAGCCCTGCGCGATGGAGTCGCCGAGGACGAGGAGGTGCGGTCGCGCCGGCACGGCCTCTATGACGGAGCCGTTGCCGACAACATCGCGCAGCACGCACCCTCTCAGGCACGGAAGCCAAATGCGCACGTGATGGGTGTCGCCCATACCGGGCAGTCGCATGACCGAGCCGAGGGGGACCTCATCCGGATCGTCAAGCTCGAAAAGGACGCGTTCCTCCCCCTCGCGTGGCAGGCGCACATCGAGATGCCGGCCATCCACATCACAAGAGATTCCATCATGCGGAAGAGCAGCTTCGGCACCGTCCACGTAATCAAGGACGGCGCGAGTCCCAGAGGGCTCATCATCAATCGCAACCTCGAGCGCTACCTCGGAGGAATCGGTGGTGAACTCGAGGCAGATGCCCGCCGTGGCACGCGCCATCTGCCTGTAGAGCCCTGGATGCCACGCCTGACAGCTACCGAGAGCACGAAGCTGCTCCGATGAGAAGCGCCACGGGCGAACCCATCCGTCGCGCACCCGTTCGACGCGAATCGCGCCATGCAGGAGCGAAGCGGCATCGGCGCGCGCAAGCGTCGGTCCGAGGGCAGAATTACCTATGTTTTCAAGAAGCCCCATGGACGATTCTCCGATTTAGTTGCATGTGTCTCAAGGCACACTCATTTTGACACGGTTGGACTCCGGTGCAGCGAAAAAGTTCAATTCTTCGACACCTCGGCTGAGACGCCGTGTTCCTCCGGTGTAGGGGACGCTTCAAATAGACGGCCGCAGACTCTGGCAGGGGCCAGTCCAGAGCAGGAGACAGAATGATTGCATCGGGGCGTCGAAGCGCGCGAAGGTCCATCGTGGCACATTGGCGCAGCCCCTTCCCTTTCGCAGTCCACGCACTCCTGCGAGCCCGAAAGGTGCGGCCCTTGCCACCTCGACGGTCGACCGGACCGGCAGAAAGGAGGCCCCTCCATCACGCAAATCGGGCGCCATGGCACAAACCATCTCGCGAATCGGGCGCCGTGGCACAGGCCATCTCGCAAATCGGGCGCCGTGGCACAAACCATCACGCAAATCGGGCGGGATGGCAGAAAAGGGGCCTCCCATCTCAGGAATCCGACGCCATGGCACAAACCATCACGCAAATCGGGCGCCGTGGCACAGGC
>JAGAWD010000298.1 GCA_017941585.1 Olsenella sp.
CCGGCTGCTTGCGGTCGAAGTCGTACACGCGGTAGGTGACGTCGGAGGACTGCTGCGTCTCGAAGATGAGCGCGCCCCTCACGGCGTGCACGGTGCCCGGCTCGATGGCGAAGAAGTCGCCCTTCCTGATGGGGATCTCGTTCAGGAGCTCACCCCAGCGCTTCTCGGCAGCCATCCGTGCGAACTCCTCGCGGCTTTTCGCCCGCTGTCCGATCATCACGCGCGCGTCAGGTTCCGCCTCGGCGATGTACCAGCACTCGCTCTTGCCGAGCGAGCCGCCCTCGTGCTCGCCCGCGTAGGCGTCGTCGGGGTGAACCTGCACGGAGAGGTAGTCGCGCACGTCCAGGATCTTGATAAGGAGGGGGAAGCGGTCTGACGCAGGCGACGCGCCCTTCGTGCCACCAAAGAGCTGCGGCTCGCTCTCCCAGAGGTCGGAGAGGGTGCGGCCGTCAAAGGGGCCGCCGTCGATTACGCAGTCGCCATTGGGGTGCGCGCTGATTGCCCAGCACTCGCCCACGGGGCCGTCGGGGATGTCGTAGCCGAACTCTGTCTCGAGCTTGCGCCCGCCCCAGATCTTCTCCACGAAGCAAGGCTTGAAGAACAGCAATCCGTCATGCGAAACAGCCATCGTTTTCTCCCCACTCTCTCGTGCTCTCGCCTCCGCCCTGCCGCGGGTGCCCCGGCGGCTCGCAAGGGGCGCGCACGTAAGAGTCGTGCCCGCGCGTGGCGCGGCGTCTGACGACAAGGCATGAAGTCCAAGTCCATACTAGCGGCTCGGGCGCACGCGCTTGCCCGACAAGAGGGTGCGCGGTCAGCGGTCGGGGGTCTTCGGTGCAACGCATGAGGCACCAACGCGCGGCTCTCGCGCTATCGCATGCCCGAGAGAACCGAAGCGTCGGCGAGGTCGTTCGCGCCCATTGTGTGGGTGGCGGCAGACCACCAGCCGAGCTCCTGCGCGAGAAGCGCGAGCTCGCCCGCGTGCGCGGCCGTGTCGCACAGAGCGAACACGCAGCTGCCCGAGCCCGAGACCTGGGCACCGAGGACCCCGCACTGGTTCGTGAGCCACTCCACTATGCGCGCGTCGTCCGAGACGAGCCTCTCGGCCACAGGGCCGAGGTTGTTGTAGAGGTGCCGGGCCACCCCCGAGACGTCGCCCGTGCGCAGGGCAGCGCGCATCGCGTCGGCAGGGGGCGGCGTGGTGGGCGCCTCGTCGAACGCGCGATAGGCCGCCACGGTAGAGACGCCCTCCCGTGGGCGCACGAGCACCACGGGAACGTCGTTCATCTCGGGAAGCGTCTCTTCGAGCACGTCTCCCGCACCGCTCAGGTACGAGGGCGAGGGGTTGAGGAAGAAAGGGACGTCTGCCCCGACGGAGCGCGCGACCGCAACCACGCGCTCGTCGCGGGGGCTCACGTTCCACATGCGGCAGAGCGCGAGGATGACGGAGGCGGCATCCGACGACGACCCGCCGAGCCCGCTTTGGGGAAGGACGCCCTTCTCGACCGAGATCGCGATGGGCGCATCGGCCGGCGAGACGCCGGGCGCGAGAGCCGTACGCAGGTGGGAGGCCGCAATCCAGGCGGTGTTCTTTCGATAGTCGACACCCACGTCCTCGCTCATCTCGAGAAGGACGCCGCCCGTGCGCTCCGCCTCGGAGGCCTCGGGGGCGATCCGGGGAAGCGCGCGGACGGTAACGGTATCACCAAGGGCAAGCGCGATCATGACGGAGTCGGCGCGATGGTAGCCGCGCTCGTCGCGCCCCGGATAAATGCCAAGGTGCAGGTTCACCTTAACCGGTGCCCTAAGCGTTATGAAATCTGTGGTATTCGTGCTTTGCATAAGGTCTCGTGCGAGGCGCCCCTACTCCTGCTCCTCCGCGGTGCCAAAGTCGAGAATGCGCTCGCCGGTGTCGGGATCGTAGATCTCGACCGTGCTGGTGAGCACATCGACGTACTGGTAGGACTGGCGCGCCTTGCGCCCGCGACGCTCCTCGACCTCGACGACGAAGAGCGTGGGATAGGCGCCCATCAGGATGCCGGTGCGCTCGATGATGCGCGAGCGACCCATGTTGGCGCGAACCTTGATGCGGTTTCCCTGCAGAGCCCCAAGCTCGTCGTGAATCTGGTCTACCCTGTTGACGGGTGGAACCTCAACTTCCATCTAAACCTCCGAAAAAGCGGCCGGCGGTGCATGGATTTCCGCTCGGCCTAGTACCATGCAACGTTCTAGTATATGGCACAAAACCGATATCCACGGAAAACACGGCAAAGACGATAGGTGGCGATAAGGGCTATGGGTATGGCCCCCAACATCTATTCGCAGCGCAGGGCTCGCGTGCTGGAAAACCTCGAGGCGATAGGCCTCGAGCAGATGCTCGTAAGCGACCCCCTCTCCATCTGGTATCTCACCGGCTACTACACCGAGCCGTTCGAGCGCTTTCTCGCGTTGCTCCTTCGCGTGCGGCAAAGCGACGGAGCGGCCGAGACCATGCTCTTTCGCAACAGGCTCTTCCCCGATGCCACGGGTGCCGCAGACAAGATCGTGTCCTTCGACGACATCGACGACCCCGTCTCGCTCGTCACGAGCGCATGCAACGTCGGCCTTGCGCTGGGCGTTGACAAGGGGCTTGCCGCACGATGGCTTCTTCCCCTGATGGATGCGCATGCGGCAAGCGTCTTTCGGCTGGCCTCGTCTGCCGTGGACGACGCACGATCCGTCAAGGACGAATCCGAGCTGGAGCTCATGCGCGCAGCCAGCCGGGTGAACGACGAGGCGATGTCCTGGCTCGCCGCACAGGTGCGTGTCGGCGCGACCGAGCGCGAAATCGCGGAGGGGCTTCTCGGGGAGTACCGCCGCCTGGGCGCCGACGACCATAGCTTCTCGCCCATCGTGAGCTTTGGGGCAAACGCCGCCGACCCCCATCACGAGCCCGACGACACCCCTCTGCGCAGGGGTGACATGGTGCTGTTTGACGTGGGGTGCAAACGGCAGGGGTACTGCTCGGACATGACGAGGACGTTCTTCACCGCAGAACCCACGGCCCGACAGCTCGAGGTGTACGAGACCGTGCGGCGGGCCAACGAGGCGGCCGAGGCCATCGTGCGCCCAGGCGTCACGTTTGCCGAGATCGACCTCACGGCACGGCGCGTGATCGAGGGCGCGGGCTACGGCGAGTACTTCACGCACCGCCTCGGCCATCAGATCGGGCTCGAGGACCACGAGCCCGGCGACGTAAGCGCCTCGCACGACGAGCCCGTGCGCCCAGGACAGTGCTTCTCCATCGAACCGGGCATCTACATCCCGGGCGAAATCGGCGTGCGCATCGAGGATCTCGTCATCGTGAGCGAGGACGGCTGCGAGGTGATCAACCACTATCCGCACGAGGTGCGCGTGCTCGACCTCGCGTAGCCGCGACCGTCATCCGCTCGACACGATTATGGACCGAAGGCCGGCCCCGGTTGGGAGCCGGCCTTCATCACCAGGTCGTGAGGCGTCGATCCGTAGGGCGCTAGGCCGTCGGACACTGCGAGAGAGCGGCCTCGTCTGCAATCACGACGCAGTTGGTGTGCAGCTGCAGGATGGACGCCGGGCACTCGGGGTCGACGGGTCCAAAGCACATGCGGCGAACAGCGTCGGCCTTGGCCTCGCCGCTCGCGATCACCAAGATCATGCGGGCGTACATGATGGTCTGCACGCCCATGGTGTATGCCTGGCGCGGCACGTCCTCCTCGCGCTCGAACAGGCGCGAGTTCGCCTTGATCGTGCTCTCGGTGAGGTCGACGCAGTGCGTCCCCTTGGAGAAGTACCTGTCGGGCTCGTTGAAGCCGATGTGCCCGTTGTTGCCGATGCCCAGCAGCTGCAGGTCTGGGTAGCCGGCCGCCTTGACCAGGCAGTCGTACTCCGCGCAGGCTGCGTCGGCGTCGGGGTTGGAGCCGTCGGGAACATGGGTGCGGGCGAGGTCGATGTTGATGTGGTCGAAGAGGTTCTTGCGCATGAAGTAGTGGTAGCTCTGCGGGTCTTCGGGCGAGAGGCCGCGGTACTCGTCGAGGTTATAGGTGCTGACCTCGCTAAAGTCCACGTCACCCCTGTCGCACCAGCGGATGAGCTGCTCGTACGCCCGAAGTGGCGTGGTGCCCGTGGCAAGCCCCAGCACGCAGTTGGGCTTGAGGATGACCTGGGCGGAGATGACGTTTGCGGCCTTGCGGCTCATGTCGTCGTAGTCTGTGGTCCGAACGATGCGCATGCTTCCTCCTCGCGTTTGGGGCCAACGGCGCGTCGGGCAGAGCCATGCGCCAGACGAGTGGCAGGCCGGGAACGGCACGACCCTCGCCCAACATCCTAACGCTTGGAAGGCCTGCCGCGCACGATCGACCGGGCGGCGGCGGTGCGGACGCGCGCGGCGGTGCGGACGCGCGGAGCTCACCCCGGGCCCATCGGCGCACGAAACTCGCCTTCGTGCGACGCATTAGGGTCGTCCATGCATGAAACTCGCCTTCGTGCGACGCATTTTTCGGATCGCAGGGAAGGCAATCGGAAAAGCTTGCATCAAGTTCTGCGTCTCCCCAGTTGGCGGCCGATGGATATACAGAACAAAAGTGAAACTAACGCAATAGGCCGGATTTTGCGTCGCACGAAGGCGAGTTTCATGCAAGGTGTGCAGCCCAACGTTGCACGAAGGCGAGTTTCATGCGCAACATTTCCTCCAAAGCGGGCGACGGGCGGCGCGGCGCGGCGATAGCCTGCGGCCATGCCGTGGAACCCGCGACTGCGGCTCGGTCAAGCCGAGCTAGAGCTTGGACGGGCTACAGCTTTGCCCTCAGGTCCTGAAGCGCGTGGAAGCGGTGCGAGATGGCATTCTTCTCCTCGGGCACGAGCTCTGCCATGGTCTTGCCGGGAGTGTCCACGGGCAGGAAGAGCGGGTCATAGCCAAAGCCGTTCTCACCGCGGCCCTCGAAGCCGATGACCCCCTCGCAGTCGCCATCGCCGCGAAGCACGCCCTCACCGTCATCGTCGCGCTCGACGAGGACCACGGTGGAGTGGAAGCGCGCGGTGCGCTTGCCCTCGGGCACGCCCGCGATCTCCTCGAGCAGCTTGTCGTTGTTGGCGACGTCGTCTCCGTGGGCGCCGGCGAAGCGAGCGGAGTAGATGCCCGGCGCGCCGTCGAGCGCGTCCACGCACAGACCCGAGTCGTCGGCCACGGCCTTGGCGAGGCCCGTCTCGTCGAGCGCGGCACGAGCCTTGATGAGCGCGTTGTCGAAGAACGTCTCGCCATCCTCCACGGGATCGGGGAAGTCCCCGAGCTCGCCGAGGGCGACGAAGCGCACGCCCGGCAGGCTTGGCGAGAGGATCGCCTCGATCTCGCTCACCTTGTGCGCGTTGCCCGTGGCCACCACGATGGTGTGGGTGGGGTCGAGCGAGCTGATGTCGATGGTCGTCATGGGTATCTCCTTAGGGTCTCGTCTGGCTATGGTCGTGAGCGACGCGCGGGCGCCATCACACTCGGAACGAGCGACGCGCGGGAGGGCGGCGGGCATAGGACGGAACTACTCGCGGAAAGCGGTCACCTGGTTCTGCAGGTCGACGAGGCGCGCGATGGCGCCCTGCCCCATGTCGAGCAGCTCGTTCAGCTGGGCGCGATCGATCGTCGAGCGCTCGCCCGTGCCCTGCACCTCCACGATACCACCCGCATCGGTCCCCACGAGGTTGAGGTCGACCTGAGCATGGCTGTCCTCGGGATAGTCGAGGTCGAGCAGGAGCTCCCCGCCTACGAGGCCCATGGAGATGGCCGCCACCTGCCCCGTGAGCGGCAGGCGGTTGATGAGGCCGCGTTCGACCATGGACGAGAGGGCGTCGTGCAGCGCGACCCACGCGCCCGTGATGGACGCCGTGCGCGTGCCGCCGTCGGCCTGGCTCACGTCGCAGTCGCAGGTGACGGTGTACTCGCCCAGGCGATTGAGGTCGCATACCGCACGCAGGCTCCTGCCGATGAGTCGCTCAATCTCCATCGAACGGCCCTTGCGCTTTCCGTACTCGCGCTTGCTGCGGCGGTTGGTCGAAGCGGGAAGCATCGCGTACTCCGCCGTGACCCAGCCGGCGCGCGACCCCTTGCGCCAGGCCGGAACGCCCTCCTCGACGCTTGCCGTGCACAGCACGCGCGTGTTGCCGAACTCGGCCATGCACGAGCCGTCTGCGTTCATCATGACGTCGCGGGTGAGCTTTATGGGGCGCATCTCGTCTGCGGCACGGCCGAACGAGCGCCCGGCATTTTGAGCCGTGGAATCTGCCATGGTACCTCCGGGATATGGGTTAGGAGCGAGCGGGCCGGATCGCCACGCCTGCCGCCATGCGGACATAACCATTGGCATGGTAGCCCCACTTGTCTCGCAACGCATGGGAGAGCGAGAAAAAAGAGAGCCCCGCGCAGAGCAGAGGGTCTGCGCGGGGCGAGAGAGGAAGGGGTCGAACTTTAAGGCGAGTTTATTTGGATGCCGTGCCCGTGGCGGCGGACGCCGCGCCGGACGCGTTGGATGCGTTGGATGCGTCGGGTGTGCCGGACCCCTTGGACGATGAGACGGATGACTGGATGTCCTCTAGCATCGCATTCACGTTCTGTCGTCCATGGGTGATGCCCACGCGAAGGACGATGACGACCGCCAGCGTGAGGACCCCCAGCGCAACTCCGATGACGCCGGCGACCACGCCGCCGCCCTCGCCGAAGCCCCAATACGCCAGAAGCACCGCCACGGCCAGCACGGCATAGCCCAGCCTGAGCCACACCTGCAGCCGCTGGATTGCGAGCGTCTGCGCACGGGCCTCGTCAACGAGCGGGTTGTCGGTCTGCGCCCACTCGCGCCGGTGGATCTTCTCCTCAAGGTTCTTACGCCACATCACATGTCCCTCGCATCGACACCGTCACACCACGTCTGCCGGCCAAGGCCGCAGACGACTCTTGCGGGGCCGGCGGGCCACTCGAATGGCGGCCCGCCGACACGCGCGGCCAGGCGTACCTGGCAAACTAGTAAGAGAGGCCAGGGTTGAAGAAGCCCACGAGGACGCCGACGAGGGCGACCACGACGAGCAGGCCCATGACCACGGTCGGGGACATCTTACGCTTGGTCATGAGCCACCAGCACAGCCACACGAAGAAGAAGTTGAGCAGCTTGGGATAGATCGAATCGAGCGTATCCTGAAGCACGAGGCTGCTGTCAGCGGAGAAGGGCACCTCGAGCGCCGTGGTGATGTTGATCCACGTTGCGGCAACAGCGCCGATGACCATGGTGCCGACCATGACGATCGAGGAGCGAAGGGCCGCAGACTGCGGGCCGACGAGCGCCTCGACCGCAGAGCCGCCGAGCTCGTAGCCCTGGTCGAAGGCAAACTTCATGCCGAAGTACATGGCAACGTTCCACACGACGATGTAGAAGAGCGGGCCGAGCACGCTTCCGCCCGTGGAGAGGCCGAGAGCGATGCCGAGCAGGATGGGGATGAAGGTGCCGACGATGATGGAGTCGCCGAGGCCGGCGAGCGGTCCCATGAGGCCGGCGCGGATGCCGTTGATCGTGTCGTCGTCGAGCGGCTCGCCGTTGGCACGCGCCTCCTCGAGGCCGACGGTGAGGCCCACGACCATGGAGCCGATCTGCGGCTCGGTGTTGAAGAACGTGCGGTAGGTCGAGAGGGCCTTGACCTTCTCGTCATCGTCGTCGTAGAGCTCGTCCACGACGGGCAGCATGGCGACGAGGTAGCCGAACGTCTGCATGTGCTCCTGCGAGAAGCAGGTGAGGTTACCATAGATCCAGTTAAGGAAGGAGCGGTTGCGCGCCTTCTGGGAGACTTTCTTCTCTGCCATTAGATGTCCTCCTCTTCCTCGTCATCGATCGACGCGGCACCCTCCGCCGCGAGCGCGGGACGGGCGGTCTTGAGCTGCTCCACCTTGTAGTTGATGAGTGCGAAGAACACTGCGATGAGGGCGGAGGCGATGAGGTTGCAGCCCATGACGGCCGCAAGGGTGAAGCCAAGGCCGAAGGTGACCCAGTCGAGCGGCTTCTGGATGACCTGCTTGCACAGGATGGCGACACCGACGGCGGGAAGGAGCGAGCCAACGGTGAAGAGCGTCTTCATGGCGACGCCGTCCATGGGGAGGTAGTCCTTCATGAGGCCGACCATGGACTCGCCCGCGAGGCAGATCACGACGGTCGGGATGAAGGAGAAGGCGATGTGGCTGATCCAGGGGAGAACGAAGTCGACCATGGGGATGGTCTTCTTGATCGTCTTCCAGTTGCCGCCGTCCATGGCCTTCCAGCCGATGCCCTGCCACACGAGGTTGAGGGTGGCGGTGCCATAGAAGAGGACGGTGCCGAGCGTGCCGACGGCCGCGCCGAGGGATGCGGCCAGGCCGGACGCCGCCTCAGAGGAGGGGTCGAGACCCTGCGCGCGGATGGCGAGGATGGCCAGCGGGATGCCGATGTAGGTGACCGCACGGACGTCGGCGGAGACGGTGCCGCCGGGCGTGACGAGAGCGATGTACACCAGCTGGATGGAGGCGCCCACGATGATGCCAGTCTGGACGTCGCCCATGATGAGGCCGACGACCAGGCCGCCCACGAGCGGGCGTCCGAGCGTGTAGTTACCGATTGTGGTTCCGCCCATGCCAGGCAGGGATGCCAGGCAGGCGAAGAGTCCCAGAAGGACTGCCTGAACGATGTTGATTCCCATTGTTCCCCCTTACTTCACGTCAAACTGTCCGCGGAACTTAGGCCACTCGCCGATGGAGGCCTCCTTGATGAGCGCGAACTCAACGGTGTAGCCCGCCTTGGTGATGTCCTCGAAGGCCTGCGCCTCCTCCGCGGTGATCGACTGGTTGTTTCCGAGCTTCACGGTATCGGGGCGGTCGTTGCACGGGCCCACGATGACGCGCTTCACGTCGGACGGCTTGAAGCCAAAGTCAACAAGGATCTCGCGCATGTCGAGCGGGTTCTTGGTGATCAGGAAGTAGCGCGTCTTGCTGTCAAGAACCTTCTGCGCGTTCTCCTTGAAGTGCTCCATGGTCCACACGAAAATCTTCTTGTCGGACGCGGCGCCCTTGTAGGCGGCCTTGAGCACGGGGTTGCTGGCGGCAACGTCGTTGACGGCGATGATGCCGTCGCACGGGTACTCGAGGCTCCAGCGGGTAACGGTCTGGCCATGGATCATACGGTCGTCAATGCGCACAAACGAAATCATGTTGTCCTCCCTCTCTCTTTCTCTCTCTTCCCTACAAATCCTCGTCCTCGTCGTCACTAAGCTCCAGAACAACCTGGCGAACGCCGTCGCGGGCCTCCTGTATGACATTCTCGACGAGAGCCTCGTCGTCCACACCGTCATCGACGGCCATGAGCGTGCTGATGGCCATCGGAAGGCTCAGTCCGCCAAGCGCGATCGTCTTGGCGAGAAGACCCTTCTGGGTGAGGACGTTGAGCGTGTTGGTGAGCGGCGATCCCCCGACGATGTCGCCGAGAACGACGACGGAGTCTTCCTCGCCGATCGGGGCGATCACGTTCTTCAGCCCCTCCATGAAGGCGTCGGCAGAGACGCCATCCTCCATGGAGTAGCTCAGGACGTTGTCCCTCTCGCCGAGAAGCATGCGCAGGACGCTGTGGACGCCAGGTGCCATCGTGCCGTGGCTCACCAAGAGTACGTACCTCATGGGCAAAACCTCCCTTCCCTCTTGTCGCTATTACTACGACGTCATTTCGGCATGACGTTATAGACCATCTTATATGGCCCATTGCAGATTTGTCACACCTTGGCTTAACGTAAGGCTTATTATGGGGTCGTCGCGTTTAGCAAAATACCAACCGCGTAACCATTTTTTTCAGATTTGGGAGACGTTGGTAACAGAACGGCGCGACACGCCTCTCGCGAGAATCGGAGCTCCCGTGGACGACCTTGACGCAGACGTGGACTTCCTCTCCGGCCGCACGGACGACGGGATGTCCTCCCTACTCACAACCCAAGAGATCATCGACGCCATCCGCTACATGAACGAGGGGACGGAGGAGGACCTCTTCTCCCAGGCCGTCACGTATTCCAAGCACATGTACTTCATCGCGGTCAACACGCATATCACCTCACGCGAGATTGCCGAGCAGTACGAGGGGTTCTCGTCGTTCATCTCGATGGGGGACGCTGAGGGGCTGCTTCGTTTCATCCGCACCAACATGCCACTGATGGAGGTGCACACCTCCGACGACCCCCTGCTGCAGGGACGCACCGCAATCGCGTTTCTCGCCAGCACCTGCGCCCAGGCGGCGCGAAACGGCGGGCTGCCGGTCGCGCGCTGCTACGCCATCACGCAGGACTACATCAAGCTGGCCAACGACTCGATCAACGAGGAGCTCGTCCACTTCCTCATGCTGCCCATGATGCTCGAGCTCACCAAGGCCGTGGGCACCGAGGCGCACGCGTACGCGCACCCGCTCTCCCACCACGCCATAACCTACGCGCGAAGCCACCTCGGAGAGCCGCTCGACGGGGACTCCGTGGCCGAGGCGTGCGGCGTGAGCAGGAAGACGCTCTGCACCCGCTTCAAGCAGGAGACGGGCGAGACGTTCGCGTCGTACGTACGCAAGCTCCGCGTCGAGCGCGCCAGGCGCCTGCTCGACACGACGGACCACGAGGTGTCGCAGATCGCCTACGAGACGGGCTTCTCCTCGCAGAGTCACCTCCAGACCGTCTTCAAGCAGATGACGGGCTACACCCCCAGGGAGTGGCGGATGCGCGAGGAGAGCAGGATCTAGGCGACCGCCGGTACGCCGCGGCGCCGCCGGCACGGGAGCTGCGGGCACCGACGAGGCTAGGCGCCGAGGACGAGCCTCTCGAGCATGCGCGCCACGCCGCCCTCCTCGTTGGTCCAGGGCACTACCTCCGAGGCGGCCTGCTTCACCTGCTCCTCTCCATTTGCCATGGCGAAAGATCGCCTGACGGCGCGAAGCATGTCAATGTCGTTGGGGCCGTCGCCAAAGGCGATGGCACGCTCCGGATCGACCCCGCAGTGCTCGCAGATGACGCGCACGGCCTCGCTCTTGCTCACGCCACGAACCATGACCTCGCAGAGAATAGGGCTCGACCGCACGACGCTGAGGTGCGGGTAGCGCGCCGAGAGCACGCGCTCCGCCTCGAAGATCGAGTCGCGATCGCCCATGATCAGGAGCTTGTGCACACCTCGCCCGCCAAAGGTGCCCTCGACGTCCGCGCACTCGCGCGCGCAGGTCTGCACCGCGGCCTCCTCACGGGCCACGAGCGGGTCGGAACGGTCGTCCACGATCCAGTCGTGAAAGCCATAGGTCCCGACCGCAAGCCCCGGAAGCTCGCGCGCCAGGTACTCCTTCACCTCGAGCGCGTCGGCGGTGGGGAAGGTCTTGCTGAGAAGGACGCCGCCCCTCTCGTCGAGGACGTAGGCCCCCGAGAAGCACGCCATGGGCCCCGAGAAGCCAAGGGCCTCCTGGATTGAGTAGAGCCCCTCGGGCGAGCGGGCCGAGACGAGGCAGACGGGCACGCGGGACCCAACCTCGCGCATCACCGGCTCGGTGGAGAGGATGGGGTGGTGGTCGGCCCCCACGAGCGTGCCGTCGACGTCGGTGAACACGATCCCCACGGGCGCGGCGGGCACGTCGGCCCTCCCCATCGCCCCCGACACCTCGGGCGTATCGGAGACCTCGAACGTACCCGGCGTCCTCGTCTCGTCGCTTCCGCCATGCGTTGCGTTTCCCATGCTGGTCCCCTCTCGCGCTGCCCTGCGGCACTCGCGTGGCTTTGCCCTACCCGTGCCATAGCAACTCGCTCTATAGCCGCGCTTGACACAATCATCTCGTTATGGCCGCATTGTATTGCCGCCGGGCGCGCCGATATTCCAGTGCTGTGACAAAAACGACGGCAATCCGGTTACAACGCGGCATCCCTACCCTGAGCACAGGCAGCCAAGCGGTATAACGTGTACGCCATCAGCTCGCGTATAGGCATACCTGCCCCCCGTGAGCACCGCAAGGAACGAGGGCGAGCCCGTCCTGCGCGCGTCAACCCTATCCGCTAGAGCCAGCAAGTGCCGCGCGCCCTCGTCTATGCGTTCCTCGCCACCAAGATTGACCTCAAACCCAGCCCATCTCCCATCCCTCAGCCGCACGATGGCATCGGCCTCAAGCCCGCTCTTGTCGCGATAGTGGTATACGTCACCCCCAAGTAGATGCGCATACACGCGAAGGTCGCGCACGCAAAGAGACTCGAAGAGATAGCCCATCGTCTCAAGATCGTTGAGCAGACCGTCTTCGTTTGTCTCAAGCGCCGCCGCGGCAAGGGACGGATCGCACAGGTGCCACGTACGAGACGAGCGCAGGGGCGTCCGCGAGCGCAGCGTCGGCGCCCACGCCTTCAGCTCGCGCACCACGAACATGCGGCGAAGCACCTCGACATACTTGCGAAGCGTCGGTTCGCTCATGCCCGTTCCCGCATCCCTGACATCCGCAAGGATGGTTACGTTCGACGCCTCCTGGGAGACGCTTCTCGACAAAGACCGGATAAGCGCGTGGGCCTTGCCAGGGTCAATGCCCTCTCCGCTAGCCTCGGCAATATCAGTCTCGCACAGCGCATCAATGTAGTCGGACACAAGGCCGCCCGCGCCACCACCCCTTGCAACAAGTGCTGGCCACCCTCCCCTGCAAATAATGCGAGAATAGTTCTCGACCGAGAGCGACGACACCCCTTCGACAAGTCCAACCCCCGCAAAGAGGGCAGCCAGCGACACCTCGCACGTCGACTCCCTCGACTCCTCGAGCGTCATGGTGGACATGTCAACTCGCGCGATGCGTCCGGTACCCGTATGCTTTCGCGCAGAAGGATTCGGTGGCGTCGCGGATCCCGTCAACAAGTACTGCCCCGGAGCGCCTCCTGCCTTGTCTGCCTCGTTTATGACCGCATCCCACAGCACCGGCAGGAGCTGCCACTCGTCCAGCAGGCGTGGTTGTGCCCCACGCAGGAGAAGCGATGGCTGCACCTGGGCGGCATTCACGCTGTTCTGGAACACGCCCGGATCGCGTAGCATAAGAGAGCTGGCGGCAATCTGCGAGCACGTCGAGGTTTTCCCACACCACTTTGGCCCGCGTACCAGTACGGCCGGTACATCGCTGAGCTTCTCCCTTAGCGCCTCGTCCGCCAACCGAGGCCAGTAGTTTTTGCTCGACTTCATCCGTCGTCCTCCCGTCAACTGTTACCCATACTATACTGCACATTTTCGGGTTTGGCGCGGTTTTGTTTTCGTGTTTGGCGCGGTTTTGCTTTCGGGTTTGGCGCGGTTTTGCTTTCGGGTTTGGCGCGGTTTTGCTTTCGGGTTTGGCGCCATCTTGCCTTCAAACGTCGTCCATGGCCGCGCCGCACGTCTCATGTTTTTGACCATGTTGTTAGGAGGAGGCGTCCGCGAGGACTCGACCGCCAGTGTATATAGTTAAATATTTTGTGAGAGCCCCTCGAGCGGCGGTGCCGCAAAGCTACGCTCGGGACCCTCGCATGCAGGCTGGCGATTTCGCCGACAGATCATTTCCACCGATAGGAGAGGCTATGCAGATCACCACATTCAACCCGAGCATCGTCACTTCCCATGCCGCAGATGCCGTCGCCCTTTTTGAGGAACTCGGCTTCACGCAGGCGCACAACAAGACGGGAATCGACGGGGACGTAGCGAGCTATGACCTCAAGTACGGCGAGGACTTCCGCGTTGACATCGCACAGCTCGACTCCCAGTCCCAGGACATGACGGTGATTCGCATGAACGTCCGCGACTTCGACGAGGCCTACGACTTCCTCGTCTCCAAGGGGTTCAAGAACGCCAGCGGCGACAAGGTCATCGACACCGGCTCCTCCAAGGCCGCCCTCATGATCTCGCCCTCCGGCTTTGGCATCGGCCTGGCCGAGCACATCCGCAAGTAGCGGCGCGGGCGAGCGTACCTCAAGGTCGGGCACGTCCGTTCCTGGCGCACTGATCCGAATCGATGGCGCGCCCGACAGGAAGTGCCACCAGGGCAGATTCTGAACCGCCTCCAGAGTCGGGGATTCCGACTCTGGAGGCGGTTTTCAATAGACGCAATCTTTGGATGACTCACTTTGGAACGTGTTCTTTGTTGGAGCACGCTCTTTGGAGCTACTGCCGTCCGTCTCTAGTCTTGCTTCTTGATGTGCTCGGAAATCGTCACGATGAAGCCGGAGGGAGACACCATCACCGCGAACTTGGACGACCCCGTATCCACCGTCTTTTTGGCATGCTCGTGATGCGGCTTTCTGAACCCGTGCTTCTTCAGGACGGCAATCGCCTCGTCGAAGTCATCCACGTTCACGCGAATCATGGTCCACTCTCCGTCACCTTCAGCTATGTCAACGTAGAACCCGTTGGCATCCTTCATTCCCTTCATGAATGCCTTGACGATTACAAGTTATCAACATCTTATCCATAAGCGCACACCCAGAGCACCGACAAAAGGTGTTGCGCATGTAAGGATATCCGGCGCAAAACCGGCGCTTCAGCTGTTCCGTTTCGCGCAATTTGCGAACCGGACATCCTCAAGCAGCCGAGCCGCCCGCACGACCCCCCTGTGCACCGCATCTGCTTAATCAGCGTCCGCTTATTAAGCGGACGGTTGAATAGACGCTGGTGCCAGACGTGGACGAAAAATCGGGTAGGAGGCGCGCCGTTAGTCGGCGCGCCGTCCTCCCACACCACCGTGCGTACCGTCCGGTACACGGCGGTTCCCAGTCTTAACACACTTGCAGGTAACGATTATAGAAGAGGGTCCAGCCCAGCTCTTCGAGCC
>JAGAWD010000299.1 GCA_017941585.1 Olsenella sp.
CGTTGCCCTTCTCTCGAATCGGATGTTCCGCAAACAAGCGATTCTAGGCGACGGCCGCTCTCATATCAAAGCGGCCCTGACACCAACAGTCGGCACGTGATCGCAAATCGGGCGAAATGGTGCCATGGCGCCGGATTTGCGAGATTTCGGGCCCCGTTCGTGCCATAGCGTCGGATTTGCGAGATGGAGGGGCGCGATTCTGCCATGCCGCCCGATTTGCGAGATGGAGGGGCGTGATTCTGCCATGCCGTCGGATTTGCGAGATGGCAAGGGGGCGCGTTTGTGTCATCCCGTCCGATTTGCGTGATGGCGGTCGGTGCGCCACTGCCATATCGTCGGATTTGCGAGGTGGGCGACGGGCGCGCCTTGTTCTGTGCCCACGGAGGGAGCATTCCTGCCGTGTCTTCGTAGCCCCGTGCGCATCCTGCGGAGGATCGACCGAGCGACCAACTTTTCCATCTTGAGAAGAAGGGCGCTCGGCTGCGTCGCTTGCGCTAGGCTAGGGATGTCATCCATGCGGGCTGTGGCGGGCGAGTCACGCCTGCCAGCGGGAGGGAGCTGTCCTATGAAGATTGCCATCGCGTCCGATCACGCGGGCTTCGATCAGAAACCGGCCATGATCGAGTACCTTGAGGGTCTCGGGCACGAGGTGGAGGACTTTGGTCCGGCTGCGCCGGAGCGCTGCGATTACGCCGACTTCGCCGACCCAGTGGCCCGTGCCGTGGCTGCGGGCAAGGCCGATCGCGGGGTGCTCATCTGTGGCACCGGGATCGGCATGGCCCTCACGGCCGATAAGGTGGCGGGCATCCGTGCCTCCGTCATCCAGACGCCAGAGTTTGCACACCTCTTCCGCGAGCACAACAACGGAAACGTCCTGTGCATCTCTGGTCGTTTCACGTCGTTCGACGTGAACAAGCAGATTGTGGACGAGTTCCTCGAGACCGAGTTCGCCGGTGGTCGTCACGCCGTGCGCGTAGAGAAGATCATGCGCGAGGACGACCCCGCTTTCGAGGGCGTAGCGGAGTAGCTCTGCCTTCCGCTCGCCCGCCGAAGCGCGAGGTGTGCCATCCCTTTGCCGTGGAGTCGCGCGCCCGATGACCGATGCGTCGGCGCGAATCATTACGTCCGTACCATCTGGCGACGCAACAGTCGCCACAATAGCCGTGCTCCGTGGCGCCGGCATTCGCCCTCGCCACCGATGCTCGCGCAAACCACAACTAGGCCCATGCCGGAGAGGCAGGAACGACATGCACTTCCAGTACCTGAGGGAGGCCGACCCTGAGGTCGCCTCCATGATTGATGACGAGCTCGCGCGACAGCGCGATTCGATTGAGCTCATTGCCTCCGAGAACTTCGTCTCGCCTGCCGTGCTCGAGGCGGTGGGGTCCCCGCTTACCAACAAGTATGCCGAGGGGCTTCCCGGCAAGCGCTACTACGGGGGTTGCTGGGCCGTCGATAGGGTGGAGGACCTCGCTCGCGAGCGCGCCAAGAAGCTCTTCGGCGCAGCCTTTGCCAACGTGCAGCCGCACTCGGGCGCGCAGGCGAACTACGCCGTGGAGACGGCCTTTGCAAAGCCGGGCGACACGGTTGTCGGCATGGACCTCTCCAACGGCGGGCACCTTACCCACGGCGCCGCGGCGAACTTCTCCGGCAAGCTCTTCAACATCGTCTCCTATGGGCTCGACCCCACAACCGAGCGCATCGACTACGATGACGTCGCCGAGAAGGTCGCGCGCGAGCGGCCTGCCATCGTCATCGCCGGGGCGAGCGCCTACCCGCGTGTGATCGACTTCGAGCGTTTCGCCCGGATCGCGCACGAAAACGGTGCCATCCTCATGGTCGACATGGCCCACATCGCGGGACTCGTCGCCGCGGGCGCCCACCCCAGCCCCGTGCCCTTCGCGGACGTGGTGACCTCCACCACGCACAAGACGCTGCGCGGCACGCGCGGCGGCATCATCCTCTGGAACAACCCCGACTACACGAAGCGCATCAACTCCTCGGTGTTCCCCGGCACGCAGGGAGGTCCCCTCGAGCACGCCATCGCCGGCAAGGCCGTCGCGTTCGGCGAGGCGCTCAGGCCGGAGTTCAAGACCTACATCGAGAACGTCTGCAAGAATGCGCAGGCACTGGGCCGCGGCATGAGCTCGGGAGGGCTCCGTCTCGTCACGGGTGGCACCGACAACCACCTTCTCCTGGTCGACCTTACGGCCGCCAAAAACGTTACCGGCCGCGATGCGGAGCAGGCGCTCGAGTCTGCGGGCATCACGGTCAACAAGAACACGATTCCCGGTGAGACGCGCTCGCCCTTCGTTACGAGCGGTATCCGCGTGGGCTCGGCCGCCGTCACCACGCGCGGTTTCTCGGAGGCCGAGTGCGAGCGCGTGGGTGAGCTCATCGCTCGTACGGTCTTTGCCGTCGACGAGGGAAACGATGCCCGGCTGGAGGAGGTCCACGCCGAGGTGAGGGAGATGCTCGCCGCACACCCCCTCTATCCCGAGCTCGGCTAGGCGAGACGGGCGAGACGAACGAGACCGGGCCTCGCGCGGTCCGCGGCCACGCGCGGCCCCTTCATGCGGTAGAATTCATCCGACGTGTTGACGGCAGGGCCTCCCATGGGCAAAAATTCCCATTGGTAGCCATAACTGTTGAAAGGAACGAAATGGAGTTCGACGAGAAGCGCCTTACAATCATCGACCATCCCCTGGTCCAGCATAAGCTGCACATCCTGCGCGACAAGGCTACGACCACGAAGGACTTCCGTCAGCTCGTGACCGAGCTTACGGTCTTCGAGGGTTACGAGGCCATGCGCGACCTCCCGCTCGAGGACGTCGAGGTCGAGACTCCCCTCGAGACTGCAACCTGCAAGCGCATTGCCGGCAAGAAGATAGCCATCATCCCCATCCTGCGCGCAGGCCTCGGCATGGTCGACGGTCTCCTCGAGCTCGTTCCCTCCGCCCGCGTCGGCCACGTCGGCATGTATCGTGACCCCGAGACCCACGAGCCGGTGCAGTACTACTGCAAGTTTCCCGCCTCGGTTGCCGAGCGCACCTGCCTCATCGTCGACCCGATGCTTGCTACGGGCGGTTCGCTCACTGCTGCGATTCAGTTCCTGCGCGAGGCCGGCGTGAGTGACGTTCGCTGCCTCACGCTCGTCTCTGCGCCCGAGGGCGTCAAGGCGGTTCTCGACTTTGATCCCGACGTGCGCCTCTACACCTGCGCGGTCGACCGTGGGCTTAACGCCAACGCGTACATCCTGCCTGGTCTCGGTGATGCCGGCGACCGTATCTACGGCACCAAGTAGGCGCTTTCCCTCTTCCTTATGTATGGCCGATATATTGTCGGCGGATAGTTGATTGCGAGCGAGCCCGCTGCACGCGCAGCGGGCTCTGCCTTTACTCTTCGAAACTATTGGTGACCCCGGTGCAAAACCCGGTCGAGTGCGCACTTGCGACCGTACACTCGGTAACATATCGCACCGAGTGCGCGCTTGCGACCGTACACTCGGCAACATATCGCACCGAGTGCGTACTCCCGACCGTACACTCGGCGGCATATCGCACCGAGTGCGCACTTGGGACCGTACACTCGGCTGCATATCGCACCGCGTGCGCACTTGCGTCCGTACACGCGGCAACATATCGCTCCGAGTTCGCAC
>JAGAWD010000300.1 GCA_017941585.1 Olsenella sp.
CGATCGTGCTGGCGTGGAAGATGGCCGAGGTGAGGCTGTCGCAGGAGGTTGTGGGGGAGCAGCCGCTGCTGCTTCTGGACGACGTCATGAGCGAGCTGGACGAGGGGCGCCGCGACGCGATGACGAGGTTCGTGCAGTCCGGCATACAGACGGTCGTGACGACGACGAACCTGGGCTACTTCCCAGAGGAGCTGCTTTTGGACGCGAAAGTCGTGAGGATAGATGAGTAACCCCAGGTCGCAAGGCAAGTCCAAGAACTACGGCCGCGGCTACGTCTTCGACGAGGAGCGCTTCAGGAACGACACGCCCCTCTCGTCCATACTGAGCGGCGCGGTGAGCACGGACATGCGCTCGCACATGACCGAGAACCAGCGCGCCCGCGCGGCCTGGTATGGCGCGAACGGTGACATAGAGCGAAAGCACACGACGGGAGTTTTTCTCGACAAGACCCCCACGAAGAAGGGGAGGGACCCCGTCCTGTGCGTGTACGTGGACTCGCACGTGCGGATGTCGGACTTCAACGCGAACAAGGAGATCTACCTCGCGCGCCTGCACGGCGTTGGGTTGCATGTGTCTGGCATCAAGTTCAGGCTTTCCGACGCGCGGCACATGCGCAAGGACGTGGGCGAGAAGTACGAGGGCATCGGCAAGAAGCGCGACTCCGTGGCGCTACCCGGCCTTTCTGAGGAGGAGCGCGCCCGCATCGAGGACATGACGCGCAGTCTTCCCGACGGGATCCGGGCGAAGGCGGAGAGAGCCATTGAGCTCTCGTTCAGAAGAGAACTGCTAGAGAACACGAAGAATCGCACAACGCATCAGAAATAGGCTTACAGGGCCGCTGACGTGATTTTAAGATGGCGCGGCATTCCATTTTGTGGTTGGCTCAAACCAAAAGAGACCCCTTGGACTAGAATCGAAGGGTCTCTTTTTTATTTCAATATAGAGGGGAAACTGAGTGGCGACAGAAGAAAGCAACTACGGCGGAAGCGAGATCAAGGTCCTCAAGGGTCTCGAAGCCGTCCGCATGCGTCCCGGCATGTACATTGGCACCACGAGCGAGACGGGTCTTCACCACCTGGTGTGGGAGATTGTCGACAACTCCGTGGACGAGGCCATGGCCGGGTATTGCAACAAGATTCTTGTCACGGTCCATCCGGACAACTCCATCACCGTCGTGGACAACGGCCGCGGCATCCCCGTCGACATGCATCCCACCGAGAAGAAGCCGACCCTCGAGGTCGTGCTCACCATCCTGCACGCCGGCGGCAAGTTCGACAACAACGCGTACAAGGTGTCCGGCGGCCTGCACGGCGTCGGCGTGTCCGTTGTAAACGCGCTCTCGAAGAAGCTGATTGCGCAGGTAAAGCGCGATGGCAAGATCTATGAGATGCAATTCTCGCGCGGAAAGACCATCGAGAAGATGAAGGAGGTCGGCAAGTCCAAGACGACGGGCACGACCATCACCTTCTGGCCCGACGAGAAGATCTTCGAGACCACCGTCTACAACTTCGACACCCTGAAGAACCACCTGCAGGAGACGGCGTTCCTGAACAAGAACCTGAAGATCGTGCTGACCGACGAGCGCGAGCTTGTTCCGCGCGTGGAGGAGTTCTGCTACGCAGGCGGCATCAACGACTTCGTCAAGTTCCTGAACGGCTGGAACCCCGAGAAGAAGACGTACGAGAAGACCGTGCTTCCCGGCCTGTCAAAGCCCATCTACATCGAGGGCAAGACGGACGAGGACACCCCGCTCGCCAAGAAGGGCGAGGTAGAGGTGTCCATGCAGTGGAACACCGGCTACTCCGAGCACGTGATGTCGTTTGCGAACGACATCTACACCGAGGAGGGCGGCATGCACCTGGAGGGCTTCAGGACGGCCCTCACGAAGACGGTGAACGACTACGCCCGCAGCCACAAGCTGCTGAAGGAGAAGGAGGCGAACCTTACCGGAGACGATATCCGCGAGGGTCTGACGGCCGTCATCTCCGTCAAGCTTCCCGACCCGCATTTCGAGGGCCAGACGAAGGCGAAGCTGGGCAGCTCGTACATGAGGACGCTCACGAACAAGATCGTGGCGCGCGGCCTTGCGGACTACCTGGAAGAGCACCCGAAGCAGGCGAAGGAGATCTTCAAGAAGGCCTCGAGCGCCGCGAAGGGACGTCTTGCGGCCCAGAAGGCGCGCCAGGCGACGCGCCGCAAGAGCATCCTCGAGTCTGCGTCGCTTCCCGGCAAGCTCGCGGACTGCTCCGTGCGCGACGCGGCCATGACCGAG
>JAGAWD010000301.1 GCA_017941585.1 Olsenella sp.
ATCAGGAGCCAGGCTCCTCAGACCGCCATGTCCCCCGTGCGGCGAGTCCACCACGGTGTCATCAACTTCATCGTCGCCCTCATGCTCTTTCTCATCGCGCTTGTCCTCATCTTCGTCGGCAAGACGATGGTTCTCGACAAGAAGGAGCTCACGCCCTCAAACGTCGTCTCCTCCCTTACCTCCACGCTCGAGGGGGTGCCGGGAGCGCTTTCCTCGCTCGTGCCGGGGTCCCAGCCCAAGCTGGCGATTGCGATGCGCGCGCCGGTGCTTGCCAAGGCCGCCGCCGGCACGAGGGCGTGCGCCGCGTCTGCCACCGCGGCGGCGGAGCGAGGCATTGCCGTCTCCAAGCGGGGTGAGACCTTTGCCGTGCGTGCCGGCGACCCTCCCGGCACCGACGTCGCGAGCAGCACCAAGACGCTCTACCTCACCTTTGACGACGGTCCCTCCAAGAACACCCAGGCCGTGCTCGACGTGCTTGACCGCTACGGCATCAAGGCGACCTTCTTCGTGACGGGCATCGACCCCGACTACGCGCACATGATCAAGGTCGCCCATGACAAGGGCAACACCATCGGCCTTCACACCTATTCGCATGACTATGCGCGCGTCTACGCGTCGGTCGGTGCCTACTTCGACGACCTCGACGCCATCGGGCAGGTCGTGAGGGAGCAGATCGGCTACGTCCCCTGCTTCGTGCGCTTTCCCGGCGGCTCGTCGAACTCCATCTCCGCCAACTACACGCGCGGCATCATGTCCACCCTCTCTGGTGAGGTGCAGGCGAGGGGCTATCAGTACTACGACTGGGACGCCTCATGCGGCGACGGCTCTGTCCACACGGCGGAGGAGACCGAGTACTTCGCAACCGAGGGCTGCGGGGCCGTCGGTATGCAGAACGTGATCATGCTCCTGCACGACTCCGCGACCAAGGACACGACGGTAGCCGCGCTGCCCAAGATCATCGAGTACTGGCGTGCGCAGGGCTACGAGTTCGCGCCCATCGACCGAGAGACGCGCTACGCGCACCACGGCATCGGCAACTAGGCGTCGCCCGACTTGCGTGCGACGCGCGTTGCGGGACAGTATGTTATGCGCATGGTGGCATATGGTGCCATGGCACGTCTCCTGTCTGAGATGGATCGTTGACTTCGCGCCCTCGCGGTGCGAAGATGTAGCCGACGGCGGCCTACGGTGGATGCTAGGCGGCGCCGTTAGTTTCTTTAGGGCCTCGGGTGTTCCTGCACCGCGAGGCCCCTATTTCCTAAGGTGCCTTCCCCTACGTGCTTCGGTAAGGCACTCCTCCCTCCTTCGCTTCGAGATCTCGAGTTCGATGAGGGCCCGTAGGAGTTTGAGGAGCCCCGTGGCTGCCTCGAACCAGGCGCTTCCTGCCCCTGCTCTCGAGGGGAGGCTCAGGGTCATCCAACGGCGCGTCTCCTCTGAGTTGCGGCGCGAGTTCCCCGAGCTTGCGGCGAGCACGACCGTCGTCGCGGTGAGTCGCAAGGCCAAGGTGAGTGCGCTCGCCGAGGAGGCGACGCGCCTCGTGGGGTCGTCGTGCGAGTCGGGCGAGGCGCTCGCGATCTCCCGCGGGTAGCGGCGCCGCGCGGGCAGACGCCAAGAGGGCGCCAAGGAGCCAGCGTTGTCGAAGGCGCCGTGACCGCCGCGACCGCCGGTGGCTACCCGCGCCCGAGCACCTCGTTCATGGACCCGGACCTGAAGCCAGCGAGGTCGCACGTCACGTAGGTGAATCCGAACTCCTTCAGGCGCGCGGCAACCTTTCGGCGCGTCTCGGGGGCAAGCAGCCTGTCGATGTCCTGCTCGGGAAGCTCGATGCGCGCGATCTCACCCTTGGGGCCGTGGCATCTTGCGCGCAGCTGGCCAAAGCCAAGGCCATGGAGGTACTCCTCGGCCGCGCGGATGCGCCTCAGCTTTCCGGCGTCGATCCTCTCGCCATATGCGATTCGGGAGGAAAGGCATGCCGCAGACGGTTTGTCCCAGGTGGGGAGCGCCATCTCGCGCGAGAGCCGGCGAATCTCGGCCTTGTCGAGGTTGGCACGGCGAAGCGGGCTCTTGATGCCCAGCTCCGCCAGGGCCTTGAGGCCGGGGCGAAAGTCGGAGAGGTCGTCCGTGTTCGATCCCTCGGCGAGGAACTGCATGCCGTGCGCCGTGGCGACCATCTTCATCTCCGAGAAGAGCGCGTGCTTGCAGAGGTAGCACCTGTCGGGCCCGTTGTCGCTGAAGCCCGGGATCTCGAGCTCGTCGAAACCGATGGTCTCGTGCGGTATGCCCTGCGACCTGCAGAACTCGTGAGCCTCGACGAAGTCTCCCACGGGCACCCCGTGCAGCCTGACGGTGATCGCGACCATGTTCCTGCCCAGCACGTCGTGGGCGACCTTGGCAAGAAGCGTCGAGTCCACGCCGCCGGAGTACGCCACGGCGACGCTTCCGAGCGAGCGGAGATACGCCCTGAGGGACTCGAGCTTGTCGTAGATGCCTGCGTCTGACATGCCGCCTCCTTGCGGTAAAGCTGCCTTTGCATAAGTGTAGCCTTCCCGCTCGCACATTTTGCCCTTGGCAGGACGCCGAGGCGCAAGCACTCCCTTTCGTGCGAGAATGTGTACCATCGAACTCATGTTGGGAGGATGGCCTTGGAGAGAAGAGAACTTGAGGGCCTGCTCGAGGAGGTCGCCGGGGGCAGGG
>JAGAWD010000302.1 GCA_017941585.1 Olsenella sp.
CATGGAGGGCGAGATCACTCTCGTCGTGTTCCCCAAGACGTACAAGGAGTGCGCCTCGATACTGCAGGGCGAGGTCGACCCGCAGACGGGCGAGCGCACGAGCGACGTGTTCATCAAGGTGCGCGGCAAGCTCGAGCGTGGTGACCGAGGCGACCAGATCATCACGAGTTCCGTCGAGGCAATCGAGCTCTCGGACGAGACGAACAGGCCCAAGGTGGTCGAGGTATACATGCCCTCCCGCATGCTTTCCATAGACAAGATGGAGCGCCTTCAGTCCATCTTCACGCGCTATGTCGGGCTCGACCATGTCGAGCTCATGGTGGAGAGCGCGGCGGGCGACATGATGCGCATGGAGCTGCCCACCAAGGTAGACGCCAAGAACATGGTCCTTCTTGCTGAGGTTGACGACTTCGTGGGTAGGGAGGGGCATGTGCAGATCACGTAGCCCCCGCGTGGCGTGGACCTTGCGGGGAGGAGACGGCCGCGCGAGCGTATGCGGACGGTTCCTTTGGGGGAGAATATAAGGCGTGGCCGGACGGTCACGTAGATTCGCGACGAGAGGAGCGCCATGTCTGACGTTACGTTCTATCGCTGCAACAAGTGTGGGAACCTCGTTATGGTGGTCAAGCGCGGCACGTGTACCCCGCAGTGCTGTGGAGAGCCGATGGAAGAGCTCGTTCCCGGTTCGGTTGACGCCGCCGGCGAGAAGCACGTTCCCGTAGTTTCGAATGACGGCAAGCACCTGACCGTGCGCGTCGGGGAGGTCGAGCACCCCATGCTCGATGCCCATTACATCGAGTGGATTGCCATTGCCGCCGAAGGCAAGACCTTCATCAAGTATCTCCAGCCCGGCGATGCGCCGGAGGCGAAGTTCTGTTCCAAGTTCTCGGAGCATGGTGTGGCGTACGAGTATTGTAACCTGCATGGCCTCTGGAAGTCCGAGTTCTAGCTGCCGTGCATAAGGGCCCCTTGCGGGCCGTGGATGGTCCCTCCGTCGGGTGCGTTCCCCACTGGTGGGGCGTATCGGATGGGGGGGACCTCTCTTCATGAGAATAGGCGTTGCGCAGATAAATACGCGTCCCGGCGACCTTGGGGGCATTGCCGATCGCATCGTGTCGCTCTCGGAACGGGCTCTGGACCAAGGGGTCGAGCTGCTCGTCTTTCCCTTGACCTGCCTTGCGGGGCCGATGCCCCTTTCCGAGGCCGACCAAGACGAGTTTCTCGTCGATGCCATGGAGACGTTTGCCTCTCTGGCCAGGCACGTTGCCTGCCCTTGCGTGGTGCCGGTGGTGAGCGACCTGGATGGCGACACGCTCCCTGAGGCAGTCTTGATTCGCAACGGGCGGGTGCTGCCCCTCAGGCTGTCGGCGTACGCCGACTCTGCGCATGGGGGAGACGTGGATGGCGCAGGTGGCATGCCGCCGTTCGCGCCCCCTCGCTTCGAGGCTGGTGGAATGAGCTTTGTCGTCGCTTTTACGTACGATGACCTGGAGGACTGCGGGGAGCTGGAGCATGGTGCCGATGCCGTGATCTTCATCTCGGGCTATGGCTACGCAAACGACGATCCCTCCTCCGCCCTGGGTGCCGCACTTTCCGAGAATCGCTACGTTGGGGACGCCCGCGCGCTGGGGGCGTGGCTTGTGGGCGTGGGTTCGCTTGGCGGATACGGCACGCAGGTCTTCACGGGTTCGAGCTTCGTGCTCTCCCCGACGGGAGACCTCGTTGACTCCGCCCCCAGCTTCGGCGAGGACCTCATGGTGTCCGACCTTTCGAACGTCTCCCCCCATCAGGAGAGGGTGGTTCCTGAGGTTTATGACAGGCCGCTCTTCCTGTGGCAGTCGCTCTCCCTGGGCTTGAGGGACTACGTGCATAAGCTTGGGATGCACCATGTACTGCTCGCTCTCGACGGCTCGCTTTCCTCGATGGTCTGCGCCGTCCTTGCGTCGGATGCGCTTGGCCCGATGAACGTGCACGTCGTGGTCGACGCGCCCGAGGGCATCGAGAGGGAGGCCGCGTGCCAGCGCCTCGCTCGTAACCTGCGACTTGACGTTAGGGAGGCGGGCGACCTGCCGCTGTTGCCCAGGACATCCGACGGAGCCGACCTCTTGCTGAGACGTGGGGTTGTCGAGGCCTATCTTGCGAGCTGGGCGGCCGAGCTGGGCGGCGTGGTCCTCTCGACACTCGACAAGACCGGGCTTGCCCTGGGAGAATTCCTGCCCTCGCCCACCTCTGCCGTTCTCCAGCCTCTAGGGGACGTGTACCGCTCGCTCGTCATGGACCTTGCCCGCATGCGCAACACCATCTCGCCCGTTCTTCCCACGGTGGCCCCTTCGCCGAGGGAGGTTCCCTCGCTTTCGGGCGTGCTAAGGGATGGCTGCTCTGACGAGACCTGGATTCGGTCCATCGACTCTGTGTTGCAGGACCACATAGAGTGGGGGCGCACCGCCCGCGAGATTGCATCGTATGGGGTGCAGAGGCAGAGACTTGTGGAATCCGTGCTCGCCGCCCTCGACGCGGCGGAGCTGCGCCGCGTGGGTGGAGGACAACCCCTCGTCGTCTCCACGGTGACGCTCGCGGACGTCGCTAGGCCGCTTGGCTTCTCCTGGCACGCGAGCGCAAGCGAGCGCGCCTCTGCGGTCTCCGACCTGCTCGACAGCACATTGGAGCAGCTTGGTTCCCTCGCCAACAGCTTCACGACCGACTCGGAGGTGCCCGCGCCGCGAGAGGAGGACGTGGCGGAGTCCCTCGAGGGGAGCTCGGCGCTGAGGGACGCCCTGTCGTATCTGCGTGACTTCTCGATGGGAGGCATGTTCGATCCCGAGGGCATGGGCGCGCCTGCGTCTGGCCGGGACAGTCCCGGCGGGTGGTCACGCGCCGCCGCGCGCTTCCGAGACTCGTCGGGCAACAGCTGGCCGGCACCGTTCTCCGAAAACTAGCCTCATCCGGCAGCGGCGGGCATTTCGCATGCCCTGCGGCATCGTCGCCTGCTTGGGCCTACTACCTCGGTGCGTCTGTGATACTATAGAACGAACGTTCGATAATCGGTCATGGAGGGCATGTGATCATCCTAGGCATAGACCCAGGCCTCGCCCACACGGGGTGGGGAATCGTGGAGACGCGTGGCAATGCATGCCGCGCCAGGGCGTACGGCTGCGTCGCCACAAGGGCGTCTGAGCCGATTGACCAGCGGCTGGGCAGGATATTCGACGACCTCTCCGTCGTCATCGAGCGCTATCATCCCTCGCAGCTTGCGATCGAGAAGATATTCTTCGGGGAGAACACCCGCTCCGCCATCGCGACGGCACATGCGCGCGGCGCGGCCATCGTTGCCTGCTCGATGGCGGGCCTCGAGGTTGGGGAGTACACCCCGATGCAGATCAAACAGGCCGTAGTGGGAACGGGTTCCGCGGACAAGCACCAGGTCACGTACATGGTGCAGAGGATTCTGGCCCTCGACCACGAGCCCCGTCCCGATCATGCGGCAGATGCCCTGGCTGCGGCCGTCTGCCATGCCAACCTCAACCGCACCAAGAGCGTCGCAAGGCGCCTTGCCGGCGAGCAGCTGCGCGCCCAGGAGCGTGCGCAGAGCGTTGCCGATGCGCAGGAGGCGCGAATGATCACCGCGGCGGCTACCGCCGCTCATGTCGCGCAGGGCGAGCGTCGCGCGAAAACGAGGAGGAACGCTTCGTGATAGTCCAGCTTACTGGCACGCTTGTCCAGGTTCTGCCGACCCAGGTCGTTCTGGATGTGGGTGGCGTCGGGTACGAGCTCGGCGTCTCGACGACGACTGCCTCGTCGCTTCCAGCGGTCGGGGAGGCGGGGGTGACCATACTCACGCGCCTCGTCGTCCGCGAGGACGCAATGGAGCTCTTTGGCTTTTCAAGCCGCGAGGAGCGCGCCCTCTTCGATCGCCTCGTGGCGATCTCCGGCGTCGGTCCCAAGCTTGCCCTCTCGGTTCTCTCTACGTTTTCGCCCGCTGCCCTGGCGACGGTTGTCGCTACCCAGGACGCGTCTCGCATGGCCCAGGTTGCTGGCGTAGGCAAGAAGAAGGCGCAGCGTCTTCTTGTTGAACTAGAGGGCGTCTTCCAGAAAGATGCCGAGCTGAGGGGCCTGGTTGGCCTCTCCCAGCCTGAGCCTGAGGACGCACCGCGTCCATCGTCCACCTCCGTAGAGCTCGAGGCAACCGAGGCGCTGCTCTCTATGGGATTCACGCAGCAGGAGGCCGAGCTTGCCTTGCAGGGCCATGAGGAGGCAGGGGCCTCTACTATCGAGAAAGTCCTGTCCTTCGCCTTGAGGAACCTTGGAGGTGGTGCCTGATGTGGGAGGCAGGCAAGGGTGACCTGTTCGAGGATAATCCCCGTCCCTCGAGAAACGCTGGGCCTCGTTCCGTTACGGCCGAGCTCACGGCCGACGACCTGGACGTGGACAGGACCCTGCGCCCCAAGACGCTTGACGACTACTGCGGGCAGGAGCGCGTGCGCGAGAACCTCCGCGTGCTCATCCAAGCTGCGCGCGCCAGAAACGAGCCGCTCGACCACGTTATCTTTTCTGGTCCTCCGGGGCTTGGAAAGACCACCCTCGCGGGAGTCGTCGCCAACGAGATGGGTGCGAAGCTCCATACGACGTCGGGTCCCGCCATTGAGCGGACGGGTGATCTCGCGGCGATCCTGACCAACCTGGAGGAGGGCGACATCCTCTTCGTCGACGAGATCCACCGTCTGAACCATCAGGTGGAGGAGGTTCTCTATCCGGCGATGGAGGACTTCTTCCTCGACATCGTCATCGGCAAGGGCCCCGCCGCCCGCTCCATCCGCCTCGACATGCCGCGTTTCACTCTCGTCGGGGCCACCACGAGAACGGGCCTTCTCACGGGACCCCTGCGCGACCGATTCGGCATATCCTATCGTCTCGACTACTACTCGGTAGACGAGCTTGCGCGTATCGTATCTCGTTCGGCGCGCATCCTGGGGGTCGACATCGACTCCCAGGGAGCGGCGGAGATCGCCTCCAGAAGCCGTGGTACGCCGCGACTCGCGAACCGCCTTCTCAAGCGCGTGCGCGACTACGCCCAGGTCAAAGCAGAGGGCAGCATCTCGTGGGAGGTGGCCTCCGAGGCCCTTGCCTTCTTCGAGATAGATGAGATGGGCCTCGATTGGATGGATATCAAGATCCTCTCCGCCCTGACGAAGACGTTTCGCGGACGTCCCGTCGGGCTCACGACGATCGCCTCCGCCGTCGGGGAGGACCCCTCCTCGCTCGAGGACGTCTATGAGCCCTACCTCCTGCAGAGTGGGCTTATCATAAGAACGCCGCAGGGTCGTCAGGCGACCAGCCTCGCCTTCGAGCACCTTGGGGTCGTACCTCCTGCAACCAAGTAGGAGACGCTCGCGCGCCCAAAGCTATGCAACAGATTGGAATCCCCTATGCTCCAGCACGACTACCTCCTTGAGATTATCGGCAAGTTCGTCGAATGCGTCACGGTTGCCCTTCTCGGCGTCTTCAAGGACGGCGACTTCTCTCGCATTCCCGATGCTGAGCAGGCGGTGGCGGACCTTCTCGACCTCGACGCCGAGACGGCCATGGCACTCGCGCCGCAGTCGCTCGTGACCATGATGTCCCTTTCTGGCGTAGGGGAGTCTGTGGCCGGGTATGCGGCCTATGCGCTCTCCAAGGTTGGGGATGCCTACGAGCTTGCGGGGGACGAGTCGCGCGCCGAGCTTCGGCGCTCGCAGGCAAAGGCGATATCCGCCGCCTTCGGTGCCGATGACAATGAGATTCCCGAGGAGTTCGAGGCCCTTGCGGACGGGCTTGGCGAATAGGCGCGCCGGGCTGTAGTTGCCTGCCGCCTGGCCCATTGGCTGGGCGGACGTCGGGGCGCCTGTCGGCGTTCGGGTCCGAGGGTCCCGTTCGCCCGTTTAGCGTTATTTAGTCCGTGAACGGTTTGTTGGTTAGAAATGGCATCGCTTGGGGTAATATAACGCTCGTGGCGCAAAGCCATATTTTGTATCGCGCGCAAGCGCAGCGTTTCGCCCCAAGGGGCAAGAAAGAAAGGCACGAAATGGCACAGGGTACTGTTAAGTGGTTCAACCCGGACAAGGGCTATGGCTTCATCTCTCGCGAGAATGGTGACGATCTTTTCGTCCACTATTCCGAGATTCAGATGGACGGCTTCAAGACTCTTGCTGAGGGCGAGGCTGTCGAGTTCGACATCACCACTGGTCAGAACGACAAGCTGCAGGCTTCCAACGTTCGCAAGATGTAGCTAGAACCATAAAACTTCAGGTCATCTTGTTGATTTGAGTTTCTGCCCCCTTCTGTTTTTCAGAAGGGGGCTTTTTTGATCTTCGATACTTCTGGTGGGTTTGAATGGTAGGCGTACGCTCGACGCAAGGCCTCGCCGAGTGTACAAACCGGAGCAGGAATAGTCCCCGAGCATATGGTGGAAGCTTACGCTCGACGCAATTGTGCTAGAGCCCGAGGTCGCGCCAGTCTCTAAGGAACAGGTCCGCGGCCTCCCTCACCTCGTCGACGTTTTGGATTGGGTCGTTTGACTGTACGGCACAGGTGATCATCCCCGCAGTCCGTGCTGATCGCAGGCCGACGGATATGTCCTCGAATACGATGCATTCGGTTGGTCGTGCTCCCAGGCGGCTCGCCGCCTCGAGGTAGATGTCCGGATGGTCCTTGGCGTGTCTGACCTCGCGACCATGGACGCGGACGTCGAAGAGCTCGTCGACCTCTACGCCGCGCATCGCGTCGAGGACCTCGGGATCGTTCGTCGTGGCCAGGGCGGTGGGGACCCCCAGATCTCTAAGCGCCCGTAGATAGGCTTCGGCGCCAGGGCGAAGCGTCGCACGCGTCTCGTAGAGCGCCCGGCCCATTCGGCTCCACTCTTCGCAGATGTCCTGCACGGTTTCGTTCAGGCCGAAGGTCTCGATGGTATACTGCGCCCCGGCCCTGAATCCCAGGATGGAGAGCATGCGGGGATAGTCTGGGGGAACGGAGAGGCCCCGTCTGCCGAGGAAGGCCTCGTCCACCTCACGCCAAAGCGCCGCGGTGTCTGATATGGTGCCGTCGAAATCGAATATCGCGGCCTTGAAGCGTGGGGGCCAGAGCCCCGTCGGATGGCTTGGTAGCACGACTCTCCTCCCGTTCGCGATATGCGTCAGCTTACGGTGCCGCGTGACTCGCACGAACTGGTACACTGTCATACGTTATGCAATTTTAATTCGTTTCTATGCGGAGGTATGTCACATGGCAGATGAGGAGCTAAAGGCGGAGGCCAAGGCATTCGTCGAGGAGAACTGGGAGGACATCGTTTCGGACATCGAGGCGCTTGTCGCCATACGCTCCGTCGAGGACATGGAGCACGCGACCGAAGAGATGCCCTATGGTCCCGCCCCCTACGAGGCGCTGAGCCTGGGGGTCTCGATTGCCGAGCGCCTCGGGCTCGACGCGCACAACTGCGGTGGCCACATCGGGTACGCCGACGTCGCCGGCGACTCCGAGAAGCAGATCGCAATGATCGCGCACACCGACATCGTGCCGGAGGGCTCCGGCTGGAGCTATGACCCGTTCAAGATGACGCGCAAGGACGGTTACCTTATCGGACGCGGCGTCCTCGATGACAAGGGGCCCTTCGTCCTCGAGCTCTACACGGCGAAGTTCTTCGCCGACAGGGTCGCGAGGGATGGTCGCAGGCTGCCGTACACGATCCGCTGCATCATCGGCAACAACGAGGAGACCGAGATGCGTGACGTGGAGTGGTACCTCGAGAACTACCCCCAGCCCGAGTTCCTCTTCTCGCCGGACGCCGACTTCCCGCTGATCTGCGGCGAGAAGGGCGGGTACTCCGCCACCATCCGCTCGGGCAAGGTCTCCGACGTCATCGTCGACTTTGAGGGCGGCACCGTGGGCAACGCCGTCGCGGGCGAGGCCACGGCCCTCGTGAGGGCGGACGCCTCGAAGCTTTCGGGCACCGACCGCATCGACGTCGAGGACGCGGGCGACGGGCTCGTACGGCTCTCTGCGCATGGCATCGGCGCGCATGCGGCGATGCCGGCCGGCTCGATCAATGCCATCGGTCTTCTCGTCGACTATCTGCTCGACAACGGCATCTACTCCGAGGCCGAGAAGCCGTTCCTCGAGATGGAGCGTCTCGTCTTCGCCACTACCGACGGCTCGAGCCTGAACATCGCGGCCGAGGACGACCTCTTCGACCCACTTACCTGCATCGGTGGCACGATTCGCACGAAGGATGGCATGTTCGAGCAGACTATCGACTCGCGCTACCCGACCTCCATCACAGGCGACGAGATCACCCGCCGTGTGGGGGAGCTCTGCGAGGCGCATGGCTGCACGCTGACCGTTGACCTCGACATGGTGCCCTTCTCGACCGACCCCGAATCCGATGGCATCCAGGCGCTCGTCCGCACGTACAATGAGTACACGGGCAGGAACGACAAGCCCTTCACCATCGGTGGCGGTACCTACGCCCGCCACTTCAAGGCAGGCGGCGCCTTTGGCCCGAACGACCCGAACTTCCCGATGCCCGATTGGGTGGGTGCCGAGCACTCTGCGGACGAGGGCTTCTCCGAGGAGCAGTTCAAGCGTGCCCTCGAGATCTACATCGTTTCCGTTGCGCGTCTGATGGAGCTCGAGTTCTAGGGACGCTGCCTTGTTGGGGGGCTCCGGGGCGCACCTCGGTCGCCTTCGTTGCCTCGCTCCCGCATTCGCATGCAGAAGAGGGTCCCGGCTCGCTTGGCCGGGACCCTCTCGCATGCCTGCTGTTGTGGTGCGTCATTGGCGGCGCCCGCTGCGGGACGAGCCGCAGGAAATTGCGTCAATCGGGTGCGTCCTCGAGCGAGCGGACGATACCGCCTATGACGTCGTCCGCCGTGAATGAGGCAAGCACTCCTGCGAAGTTTTGCGCCACGGGGAATATCTCCGCGTCGAGTGAGGCCCGAGCGCACTCCATGAACGTAGTCGCAACCTCGTCGGTTGGCGCGACGGGTATGCCTGCGTCCTTCAAGACGTTGACGACCTGGTCGGGGGAGAGCTCTCTCTCGATGGTGGAGGGATTCTGCAGGGCGAGGGTTGCCAGCTCGAGCCCGATGACGCCTGTTGCGCCCGGTGTGAAGCGCAGTGCGCACTGGTAGCATGCCTGCGCCGCAAGGAGGTTACCCGCCTCCCACTGGAAGAAGGCCATGCGGTAGTATGCCGCCCCAAGCGAGTTGGGGTCGTGCGCAATCGAGAGGTAGTTGCAAAGGAGATCTCGAGCCTCGTCCATCCGCCCCAGGACCTCCAGGCAGCGGACGGTATGGAGGTTTGCGTGGCGGTCCATGGGCGCAAGCTCGAGAAGGCGCTTGGCCTCGCGCAGGGCCTTCTCATGCCTGCCGGTGGCCATGTATGCCGTGGAGAGGAGAAGATGCCCCTCGAAGTAGCTGTCGGGAACAAGCGCGAGAGACCTCTCGCGGTGCGCAAGAAGCCGATTGTATAGGGCTCGGTCGACGTAGTTGTTGAAGAACCGGTACTCGACGGTTGCCGAGTCGGCATACAGGCCCGCGCCATCTATGGGTTCGAGAACCTCCTCAAGCGCTTCCGTTGCGGCGACCAGGTCCTTCTTGGACAAGAGCTCCTTCGCACGCCGAACACCGCGCGTGAGCGTATCTCCTGACACGAACTCCTCGCCAATGGAAAGCGCGTCGTCATCTATCGTTCCCTCGACCATACGCCTGACCGTACGCTCTGCGGCAGACCTTACGCTCGGGTCGGGGTCGTCCCCGGCAAGGGCGAGAATGGTGCGCACGTTGCGCTCTGTGGCGTTGGCCTCGGTCGGGGGTACGAGGTTCAGCATGATGTTGGTGGCGACGAGCCCTCTCTTGTCGGCCTCCTCGATTGCGAGGCCGGCAACGTGGCCCGTGCCGAGGGCCTTTGCGTGCGCATCGGCCAGCCTTCTGGAGGAGAGCGAGACGGCCTCATAGCGCTCGGGCGGGCAGAAGCGTGCCTCCTCGGGGGAGAAGGTCTGCTCGATGGGACGCAGTATCCCGTCTTCCAGACGCATCGTTGGCACAAACGACCTCATGACTTTGGGAAGGTCATCGATGTGGGCAAGGTCGAGCTTCGAGAAGCGCCAGCGGTCAAAGTCGATCGAGAGGTAGCACCAGTGCCTGCGCGCGGTGTCAAGCGTGCCCGCGACCCATACGTGCTTGATCTTCTCCGAGGCGCGAAACGCGACGGCCGCGACGAGGATGGCGACACGTTGGGCGTAAGCGGACGCGGCCTTTCGCCGCATCTCCCGCGAAGTCTGCACGATGCCAATTCCCTCGACGTACGTCGAGGACGGAAACGACTTGGCTGGCGTCAGGTCGATCTTGAGCGAGACGTTGCCGTCCTTTACGTTCGCGCGGAGAGACCAGTCGAGACGATAGGGAAGCTGGAGGGACTCGAGCGCGGATGAGATCTTGCGTCGTACCGCCCACTCGCCGTCTGGGTCCTCGTCTTCCTCCGACTCGAGCGGCACGCCGATGTTGGGAGACTGTGCACAAATGGAAGCCATGATGTCCTGCGATAGCTTGTACGCCTGGACCTCGGTGACCTCGGAGAGGTCGTCGAAGTACGTGGAGGCGAAGCGCATGGCGTTGAGGGCGGCCTCTAGCTTGATGACGCGCACCTTGGAGAGATAGGTGGTCTGCTTGTCGAGCATCTGCAGATAGAGCATGTTCGACGGCGCCGGTCGCACGACGCGCAGGCGCGGCAGCTCGACGCTCTTGTCAAAGAGGCCGGCCTCCTCGAGCATGCGTGCGCAGTAGATCTCGAGTTGGGAGGGGGCGGGCGAAACCGCATCCTGCATGGAATCGTCCAGAGTCTCTGCCTGGCGAGTTCGGATGTCGCCCACGAAGAGCTTGAGCTCGGCGATTGGGTCTCCGCTTGAGAGGAGTCGGGTGGATATGTCGTTGTAGTCGAGTTGCGAGGTGGGGAGGGGTTCGGCGTTTCCCGCAGGGGAGAGGGCTTCCTCAGGGTCATGCAGCGGGTCTTCCTCGGGAGGCGTCTCTCTGTTTGCCACGACCGCTGGGACGCCCTCGTCCTCGTCCTCCCTTGCGTCTGCCTGCTCGGCGAAAGTGGTCTCTGGCGCGAGCGCTCTTGAATCTTCGAGCGCGAATGTCCGCGCCCCATCGCGATGGCCTTTCGTGACGGCGGAAGTCGCGAGCACAACCGCGGCACCTCCGGCGAGCGCCCCGAGCGCCGCGGCGGGCAAGGCCTCGCGTCCGAGCGTGAGCGCAGCATGTGCCGACGCGACGCCAAGTAGCGCGAGAAGGCCCTCTCCAACGTAGAGGAGGGCCTTGTTGTGGGGCTTCTTCTTCATTGCGTAAGGTCCTCTTGCCACTCGTGGTCGTAGCGAATATATACCCCAACTCGCCCGTCGCTAGCGCGCCGTGGCCATCGGCGCGTCAGCAACCCTCGATCTCCTTGATCTCGATCTCGTTGCCCGCGAGGAGATAGGTCTGGTCACTCCCGCAGTGCGGGCAGGTTATTCCGTGTTTCACGGTGGGATAGGTGCGCTCGCACGCAGTGCAAAAGGTGACGGCGGGAACTATCTCGAGCTCGAGACTAGAGCTCCGGAGAAGGTCCGACCTCTTTTGGGCCCACTGCCAACAGTCCACGAAATAGTCCCGGAGAATGCCCGAGACCTCTCCGAGACGCATGGTCACGCGCGTGATCTGACTGAGTTCGTTCTCACGCCCCAGGTCCTCAAGCATATCCATAGTGGTAAATACGACACCAAGCTCGTGCACGCGTCGGCCTCCCTGCTCCTTGGGCGCTTTCCTAGCGGCGCTTCCAGGCGGCAACCTCGTCGCGCAGCCACTCCAGCCACTCGTCCATCCCCTTGCCGGTCTTCGCGGAAAGGTAGATGATCTTGGCGTCGGGGTTGCGCAGACGGACGTTGCGCTCGAGCCTCTCCTTGTCGAAGTCGAAGTAGGGGAGCGTGTCCACCTTGCTGATCAGCACGATGTCGGAGACCTCGAACATCAGGGGGTACTTGAGCGGCTTGTCGTCTCCCTCCGGAACGGAGAGAATCATGACCTTGCGAGCGGCACCCGTGTCGAACTCCGCGGGGCAGATGAGGTTGCCGACGTTCTCGATGACGACGAGGTCCGTGTCCTCGTAGCCCATCTGGTTGAGCCCCTGCTCCGTCATTGCCGCATCGAGGTGGCACATGCCGCCCGTGTGGAGCTGGATCGCCTTCGCGCCGGCCTTCTGAACGGTATATGCGTCGACGTCGGAGTCGACGTCGGCCTCCATGATAGCGATGCTCATCTCGTCTGCAAGGGCCTTGACCGTGGCGGTGAGCAAGGTGGTCTTGCCCGCGCCGGGGGAGCTCATTAGATTGATCATGAACGTGCCGGCCTCGCGCATTCTTTCGCGAAGCGCGTCGGCCGCTCGGCCGTTGTTCGCGAACACGCTCTCCTTCACCTCTATGACCTTGATGGGGTCCGCCATACAGGCTCCTTTCGTGGACTCGCGCCGCGCGGGGGCTGGCGCGAGGGCATGACCGTTTGCTAAGGCACGATTCTACCGTTTTGAAAAGGCTTGTGTCGATTCTCTCGGCGTCAGGGGCCCACGCCAAAGTTTTCCCAAAATGGCGCGGGTCGAGTTATTCCCTCGGGGCAGGGCGGCAGTGATGTGTCTAAAGGCATTAACGGATGAATACTATTCGAAAAAAATGCATATCGTTGCAGTGCCATGACGGGCTTAGTACGCTCTTTGGATAAAAACCCTGAACTGCGCATTTTCACGTTTTGGACATCCAGCGAAACATACTTGAAACATCTGAAATATTCGAGTACAAAGATAGTAAGGCACGGCGTGTCCGTGTGAGCCTATGTGGATGTTTGGAGGGTCAGAATGAGCTTGTTCTCAATACCGACGATTCAGTTTATTGCCTTGACGTTGTTGGGATACGCTGGCGTGCTCTTCGCGCTCATGTTTGCGGTCGGAGTCGTGAGGCACCTTGTGCGCAGAGCGATGAGGTGGGTGGAGCCTGACCCCAACGCGATGACGTACCCCACTGAGGTGCCCTGGGTATAGAGTCGGGCCGTAGGCCTCGACAACTCGACAACGGGCGCCGCGCGCGTTATGCGAGAGGCGCCTCCCCGCGTGGACGGGGATGACTCCTGCAGGAGCAAGGACTACAAAAGAGGCCGGGGAGCACATGGCTTCCCGGCCTTTGCATGTGCGTGCCGCGTTTCAGGTGCCCGATGGCGGCCTAGTCGCCGATTTCCGTCGGCCAGACGGCGTCGTCGGGAATCGTCGCGTTTCCCGTGGCGATGTCCTTCGGGATGGTGCTGTCGGACTGCATGAGCTCGTCGATGGTCACGAACTCAAAGCCCTGGTCCTTGAGCGCCTTTATGATCTTGGGGAGGGCCTCGAGGTCCTGGTCGCGGTCGCCCCCGCCGTCATGCATGAGGACTATGGACCCCGGCTTGATGTTGACGAGGCTGTTGGTCACGATCTCGTCCGCGCCGGGTCGGGCCCAGTCCCTCGAGTCCTGCGTCCAGAGGACGGAGACGGAGGCCAGCCCCGCAGACCTGAGCCAGCACGACTCGTTGTACTCTCCGTAGGGCGGGCGGAACACGGTGGTGCTGACGCCTGCTGCGTCTCGTATCCTTTGGAACGACTCGCCGTGCTCCGACTGCAGCGTCTCGGCGTCGAGCTTGGAGAGCCGCTGGTGCGCATAGGTATGGCTTGCGATCTGCGAGCCCTGGTCCACGATGGCCTTGGCGAGGTCGGGGTACTTGTCGATCATCTGTCCGAGGCAGAAGAACGTGGCCTTGGCGCCTGCCGACGAGAGGATGTCGAGGTAGCGCTGGGTGTAGGTGCTGGGGCCGTCGTCAAAGGTGAGGGCGACGACCTTCCTGTCGTCGTCGGGCGAGACGTTGCGGAGGTAGACGATGCAGTCCTGCGTCTCCTGGGTGACGACGTCGGCCGTCTCGCCGGTCTCCTTTCCCGTCCGCCTCTCGGTGACTCCCTCGCGACCCCACTGGGAGACGTAGGCGAGGGCGGTGCCGTCACCATCCATGCGAAGCTTTGGCTGGGTCCTGGTCTCCGTTGCGGTGTACTCCTCGACCCTGTCCTTACCGTCGGAGATCTCGATGGTCTCCCCGCCCTTGATGCGGTACTTCTCCACGTCGGCCGCCGAGAGGTCGCTTCCGTCCACGCGGGCGGAGAGGGGCGTCCCCTCGCCTTCCCTCAGGACCTTCCCCGAGACGGAAACGTAGTTGCCCGGCCTGACGGAGAGGTCGTTGTCTCGCTGGGCGTCGACGAGCGTCGCCCCGATTCTCGCCCTTGCGTCCCGTCCGTTGAGCTTGATGTCGACGGGACGCGTGTTCCACATGACCGTGCCGCCCACCACGAGCGCGGCGACAAGGGCCGACGCGATCACGACCGGTGCCCGGTTTTGCCTGCGCCGCCTCTTCACTCCCTTGTAGCGGGGGTTCTCGCGCGAGTAGTCGATGCGGCCCACCTGACCGGGCTTTCCATATGTGGCGTTGGGGGTGTAGTACTGCCTCGAGCCCCTTTCGCTCACCTTCTTGGAGGTGGTGGCGCGCTTGGCGTGTTCGCGCGATGTCGTGCGGTAGTGTGCCTGGCCATGAGGTGCCGACCCGCTGTAGCGCGCCTTGCCATGGGTTGCGGGCCCGCCGTCGCCTGCCTGGCGACGGGGCGTGGGCCCGACGTCGCCTGCCTGGCGACGATTGTTCCTCTGATCATTCATGGTGTGTTTCTGTTCCCTTTTTGCTTTGGTGAGTAATTGTGAGCTGTCACCATGATAGCCGCAAAGCTTTGGCTCTTCGAGTCTTTTGGTGGATTTGCCCGGCGATCCGAGCCGAGTGCAAGGCGCCGCGCAGCGTGCGAGCGCAAAACGGCTTCGAGAGGGTGATTGTCCGAGGGTACGGAGCGCAAAAGGGGCCCGAGAGGGTGGTTGGGAGCGCAAAATGCTTCGAGAGGGTTGCTTGGGAGCCCTCTCGAGCGGATTTTGCGCTCCGGGGCTACAGAGAAGACTCTCTCGAGTGGCCCTGCTACTTAGGTCAATCCACCAATGGCCCCAGAGAGCCAGCGCCTATCGCTTGCGTCGGGTGAGGGGCAATCATATCCGGCGGATGAAGAGGCCGCTTCTGAGCTTGGGCTCGAACCAGGTGGACTTTGGGGGCATGAGCAGCCCGGCGTCCGAGACGGCCATGAGTTCGTCGACCGAGGTGGGGAAGAGCGAGAACGCGATTCCACCGTCCGCGGCGCGCCGTTCGAGCTCGTCTGTCCCGGCGATTCCGCCCACGAAGGAGATGCGCGGGTCCTCGCGCGGGTCGCCTATGCCCAGGATGGGGGCGAGCACGCGCTCCTGCAGGATGGATGCGTCGAGCGCCGCCACGGGATCGTTCTTCGGAAGATCCTCGCTTGACACGAACGTGAGCGTGCGCCAGGTCCCCTTGAAGAACATCCCGAAGGACCTGCGGGAAGCGGGCTCGATGGGTTCGGCCTGCGCCGCACCGACCGAGAATCCGGCTGCCTCGAGTGCGTCAACGAGCCCTTGGCCGTCCAGGCCGTTCGAGTCCGCCACGACGCGGTTGTAGGCGAGTACCCTGAGTTGGCTGGAGGGGAAGAGGACGGCCAGGAACAGGTCGAAGGGGGCCTCCGGGGCGTCTGGGCCAGCGGCCTCGCGCCTCTCACGGCTCACGGCGACGGCGGATGCGGCCCGGTGGTGGCCGTCGGCGATGTAGGCGCAGGGCACGAGGGAGAAGGCCGCACGTATGGCCTCGACGGCAGACTCACGTGCGATGCGCCATACCGTCTGCCGGACACCCTCATCGTCCGTGAAGTCGTAGAGGGCCTGCGCGGTTGACGCAAGCCCCACGAGGACGTCGAGGGCGTACTCGTCGCGGTAGGTGAGGAAGATGGGACCAGTCTGTGCCCCCGTGGCGCGGATGTGCTCGATGCGGTCGCGCTCCTTGTCGCGCCTGGTGTTCTCGTGCCGCTTGATCGTCCCGTTGGCGTACTCCTCCACGGCACAGGCGCACACGACTCCCGTCTGGGAGCGGCCGTCCTGCTCGAGGCGGTAGATGTAGTAGCAGGGAGTGTCGTCCTTCAGGATGGTGCCATCCTGTGCGGCCCTGCGGATGAGCTCGGCGGCCTTGGCGTACACCTCGGGTGCGTACATGTCCTGCTCGGGTGAAAACGCCGTCTCGGGACGGTCTATTGCGAGGAAGGAGCCCGGATGGGCCTTCACGTAGGCCCTTGCTTGCTCGCGGTCGAAGACGTCGTAGGGGAGCGCCGCGAACTCCGCGGCCTTCTCGGGACGGGGGCGATAGCAAGAGATGGGCTCGACGCGCATGTTTTCTCCTCGTGGTGTCCGATGTGCCCCGCGTGGGGCCCTTGGTCGCAGGCTAGCTCAGCGCCGGCTTGATGACTCTGATCCTGTAGATGCCGGGGATGGCGCGCAGGCGTGCGAGGTCCTCTTTCTCGACGGGCTTGTCAAGGTCGATGAGGGTGTAGGCACTGCCGCTCTGGGCCTCGTTCATCATGCGCTGGATGTTGGAGTTCGACTCGGCGAGAATGCTCGTTATCTGTCCGAGCATGTTCGGGATGTTGGCATGGAGTGCGGCGATGCGCCCGCCGGTGCGGCAGGCGCCCATGTCGCAGTCGGGATAGTTGACCGAGTTTCTGATGGTTCCCCTCTCCAGGTACTCCTTCATCTGGCCGACGGCCATGGTGGCGCAGTTCTCCTCGGCCTCTGCCGTGCAGGCGCCCATGTGCGGCGTGATGAGGGTGTTCGGCATCTTGGTTGTCTTGGGGGTCGCGAAGTCGCAGACGAACTTGCTGAGCTTGCCGGACTCCAGCGCGGCGGCGACGTCGTCCTCGTTCACGATGTCGGCGCGGGCGTAGTTGATGAGCATGGCGCCGTCAGCCATGAGGTCGATCATGCGGGAGTCGATCATCCCCACCGTGTCCTCCTTGGAGGGCACATGCAGCGTGACGTAGTCAGCGTCTCGGCACAGCTCCTCGAGCGAGTCGACGCGCTTGACGTTGCGGCTGAGCTGCCACGCGTGCTCGACCGAGAGGTACGGGTCGTAGCCATAGACGTCGAGGTCGAGGTGGATGAGGGCATTTGCGACCTTGCTTCCCACGGCACCCAGGCCCACGATGCCGACCTTGCGACCGATTGCCTCGCGGCCGACGAATTCCTTCTTGTTCTTTTCGGCGTCGCTCACGATGTTGGGGTCAGAGGCGTTGTCGCGCACCCAGTTGATGCCCTCGAGCGTGTCTCTCGAGTTCACGAGGATCATGCCGACGACGAGCTCCTTCACGGCGTTGGCGTTGCCGCCCGGAGTGTTGAAGACCACGATGCCCTTCTCGGCGCACTCCTCGATGGGGATGTTGTTGAAGCCCGCGCCGGAGCGCGCGACGCAGCGCACGGAGGGACCGAAGTCGATGCCGTGGATGTCGCTTGCGCGGATGAGGATGGCGTCCGCCTCGTTGATGTCGTCAGTCTTCTGGTAGCCCTCGCCGAGGTCGGCGATGCCGTCTCGCGTGATGTCCTCCGCGATGTTGTCCATGACCTTTACGTAGCGCATTGTGTCTCCTTGTGCCCGGGCGCCCCTGCGCTCGGGTCTGGGTTGGCGGGACCGATGTTTGGTGGGGCAGATGCCCGGGTCCGGCTAGCTTTGCCGCGCGGGCCCGTGGCCGTGCTCGCGCTCGAACTCGCCCATATAGGCGAGAAGCGCGTCGATCGCGGCGTCGGGAACTGCATTGTAGCAGCTCGCGCGCATTCCGCCGAGGATGCGGTGGCCCTTGATGTTCTGGATTCCGCGCTCCCTGGCGCCTGCGACGAACGCCGCGTCGAGCTCGGGGGTGGGGCAGCGGAAGGTGACGTTTGCGATGGAGCGAGAGTCCCTCTCGACCAGCGGCTCGAAGAGGGAACTCTCGTCGAGGAAGCCGTAGAGGCGATTGACCCTAGCCCAGTTGCGTTCGCCCATGGCCGCAAGGCCACCCATGTCCTCCACCCAGTGGAAGACCTTGCCGCACATGTAGATGCCCCAGCAGTTGGGGGTGTTGTAGAGGGAGCCCTTGTCCGCCTGCAGGCGGTAGCCCATGTAGGTGGGAACCACGTCGCCGAGTGCGGGGCCGTCGCCGATGAGGTCGTCACGGCAGATCACGATGGTCGTCCCCGCAGGCCCGGCGTTTTTCTGCGCGCCGGCGTAGATGAGGCCGTAGCGCTCGACGTCGAGAGGGCACGAGAGGAACATGCTCGAGACGTCGGCCACGAGGGGGACCGAGCCCGTGTCGGGCAGCTCGCGCATCATGGTGCCGAAGACCGTCTCGTTCTGGCAGATATAGAGGTAGTCAAGACCCTGATCTATAGGCGTCGGCACTTTTGGAGTGCGGGTGAAGCCGTCGTTCTCGCCCGTGGCGACGGGCACGGCTTCGCCGTACTTCTGCGCCTCCTTCCAGGCGAGCTTCGACCAGTTGCCCGACACGACGTAGCCCGCCCGCCCCGTGCGCATGAGGTTCATGGGGACGGCGGCGAACTGGAGCGTGGCGCCTCCCTGGAGGAACATGACGCGATAGTTGTCGGGGATGGCCAAGAGGTGCCTGAGGGTATCCTCTGCGTCATCGACTATTGTCTGGAATGCGGGGGAGCGATGGCTCATCTCCATGACCGACATGCCAGTGCCACCGAAGTCGAGCATCTCGGCCGCGGCCTCCTTGAGCAGGTCTTCGGGAAGTGCCGAGGGTCCGGCGGAAAAGTTGAACGCACGTGCCATGCATGCCTCCTCGCATATGGCGCTTGCCTGGGTCGCTTGAGACCGCAAAAGCATAGACCACTCATGTTACATCCGTGAGAACGGCGCCGTCTCCTCGTGCTTTCGACGAGGGGTGGCCTCGCGAATTCGAGCGTAGCGGACGCGCGCGCTCGATGTCATCGTACAAATCCTTCGATATGGTAGAGACGCACATCACGGTTCGAAATAGCCCCCTCCATCTCGCAAATCCGACGCTATGGCAGAATCGCACCCCTCCATCTCGCAAATCCGACGCCGTGGCACAAACGGGGCCCGAAATCTCGCAAATCCGACGCCGTGGCACCATTTCGCCCGATTTGCGAGATGGTTTGTGCCATGGCGTCGGATTCC
>JAGAWD010000303.1 GCA_017941585.1 Olsenella sp.
ACGGCAGCAGTTCGCGTTCCTCCTCCCTCGTCTGCTGGCTCTCAGTGGAGGCGGCTCTGGAGGCATGGGAGTCGGCGAATTGTTGGGACAAGTTAGCGATCACCGTGCCCGGTTCCATACCCTGGGTCTTGCCTTCTCTCATCTTATTGAGTAAAATCACTCAATAAGATTCGAAATAGAAGGAGCCAGCCTTGGTATTTCAGCGCAAGATCGTGGAGGCCGTTGCCGCGAGGACGCGGGAGGATGACAACCCCCTCATCCAGGTCGTGGCCGGCCCCCGCCAGACCGGCAAGTCGACGGCGATCGCCCAGGCACTCGAGAAAGTGGACAAGCCCGCCCACTCGGCGAGCGCCGACGACGTCATCGCCCCCGACGTGGAGTGGTTGCGGACGGAATGGCAGCAGGCGCGCAACCTGCAGCGCGACTCGGGAAAGCCGACCATCCTCGTGCTCGACGAGGTGCAGAAGGTGCGCGGATGGCCCAACGCGGTGAAGGGGCTCTGGGACGCCGACCAACGCGATAGGCGGTCCCTGAAAGTGGTTCTGTCCGGCTCGTCGAGCCTCCTTCTGCGCAAGGGGTTGGAGGACTCGCTGAAGGGGCGCTTCGAAGTGCTGCGCTCCACCCACTGGAGCCTGGCCGAGTGCCGGGAGGCGTTCGGGTTCACGCTCGACGACTTCCTGTTCTTCGGGGGCTTTCCGGGTGCCGCGCGCCTGATCAGCGACGAGAGGCGCTGGCGGGCGTACATGCGCGACTCGATCATCGAGCCGACGATATCCAACGACGTGCTTGAGCAGGAGGATGTGCGCAAACCGGCGCTCATGCGCGCACTATTCGAGCTGGGCGCGCGCTTCTCGGGGCAGGAGCTCTCCTACAACAAGATGCTCGGGCAGCTGCAGGATGCGGGCAACACGACGACGCTCGCGCACTACCTGACCCTGCTCGACAAGGCGGGTGTGCTCTGTGGCCTCGAGAAGTACCACCCGAAGGCGCTCGAGCGCAGGAAGTCCTCGCCGAGGCTCATGGCCTACGACACGGCGCTCATGACCGTAGTGTCTGGGCGCGCGAAAGAATTGCTGCTGGGTGACTCCGAGCTGTGGGGCCACCTCGTGGAGAGCGCCGTCGGGGCCCGCTTGCTCGCCCTGGGGCCGGACCTCGGCTTTACCGTGCAGTGGTGGCGCGAGGGCAACGACGAGGTCGATTTCGTGCTTGCGGGCGAAGGCAAGCTCGCGGCGATCGAGGTGAAGAGCGGCCGCACGAAGTCGCAGGGCGGCATGGCTGCGTTCCTGCGCGAGTATCCCGAGGCGACGCGCATCGTGGTCGGCGGCAGCGCAGCGGGTGCCGTCACGGTGGAGGATTTCCTTCTGGGCAACATCACGCTACCTTGGTCGTAACATTGCCGCTCCCAGACGGGAGAAACGAGACGTCCCGATAGATGCGGGCTCATAACCCGGAGGGTCGAGCGACGGCGCAACGCGCCGGCAAAGCAGTCCGGTGGACTGTTTTGAGCGAGAACGGGTGAGCTTTAGCGAACCCCTGGACCGTCGGTTCGAATCCGGCCCCCGCGACCAAAACTCCAGGTCAAACATATAGTCTGGCCTTTTTTATTGCTCGACCCATGGGCAAAACATGGGCAAACAGAGCCTTCCGAAGGAAATTTCGGGAGGCTTTTTTGGTGTCTCTGTAATTCCGTGAATACCTCGCTCTATGGGCAAATTATGGGCAAAAATGCATGGAACTATCGGTGAACGGCTGCTAATTAATGGCTCTAGATGGACTGTTTGCCCACGTTTTGCCCATGAATAATCGGTGCTTCTCTGCACCAAACATAGGTGATGTTAACCCGCTTCGGTTGATTGTCTGACCGATTGCCACGCTGCCATTCGTAATGCAACGAAGCAGGTCTAACGCTACGAACGCACCCGCCAACCAGGTGCAATATGCAGCACGCTGACAAACCCAATGCCACGATGCCGCCTGTGCGGAGGTTTCCGGGGCGCACGGATCCGGGGCCCCGCCGCGCTTGCGCCACGCTTATCGCAAGGCCCGTTGCTTTTGTTATGTCGCAAGCCCTCCCGCCCGTATAATTCAATTAGCCGGCTGGGCTAGTAGTCCAGCTCGTACAGGATGCCTGGGGCTGATATGACGTCTCTCGGTGGGATCAGCCTCAGCCCCAGGTTGTCCATCATCTCCTTGGGGAACACGAGCTCCGCGAGCTGCATCGGGCTCGCGTCGCCGCATCCCTTGCGCACCGTCGAGTTCACGTGGCAGCAGATCTCGGCGAGCGTCATGGCGTCCATGCGCTCAAGCGATGTTCCCTTGGGAATGACCTTTCTGAGCTCCACGTGGTTCTTCTCGCAGCCGCCCTTCTGGTCGGGCCTCGACGGGTCCGCGAAGTAGGCGCTGGCGCGCTTGCCGGAGAACATGCACGACGACTCCATCGCCTCGATCGAGTCGAACTCGCTGCCGTGGTCGAACAGCATGAGCCCGAAGAACTCGGAGAAGCCGCCCTCGCAGCACATCTCCAGGTGGTCGAGCGCGCGCACGACGCACGCGGCGGTCTTCTCGGGCAGCAGCAGGTAGAGCTGGAAGCGCAGGTCCACGCGGTGGAGGCTGAGTATGCACTTCTTCTCGCCGCGGCGGCCCACTACGGTGTCGACCTCGGTGGCGCGGGCGCGCTCCTCGGGCGGCAGCTCCATGAAGTCGG
>JAGAWD010000304.1 GCA_017941585.1 Olsenella sp.
CCACACCTCGGGGGGGTGCCCCCGCGCGTCACCCCTTGCTGCCGAGGGCGACGAGCGCCCGGCCACGGTCGCCGGGGAAATCCGAGAGCCCCACGTCCTCGTTGAGGGTCGACCTGACCTTGGTGCGCAGCTCGGAGACGTCGGCCTTGAGCTTCTCCTTGTCGAGCGTGGACGTCGAGTCGATGGTGCGCCCGAGGTCGTCGAGGTCCTCGTCGACCTCCGCCAGGCCCGTGCCGACCACGCGTCGGTCATACTCCCTCTGAACCGCCCCGGCGTCCCTCTTGTCCACGTTGGGCGAGCCGCCCCCGACGCTCGTCGGGTCGACCAGGTACAGCGACCATATGATGGCACCGAAGAGGGCAATGACCACGAACGCGATGTTCATGATGTCGCGCGGAACCCTCGCGATCAGCCGCTCGAGCATCGGGTAGACCCACCAGGTGATGATGCTCGCCACCACGCCGAACGCCATCGTGTTCTGCAGGCACACCTGCCCCATGATGTTGCAGAAGTTATTGCGATAGTCCCACAGCTGCAGGTCGGCGTTCACGATGAGCCCCATGCCGAACTCGATGACGGTGCACAGAAGCGCGCCCGAGACGAAGCTGAGGACGTAGGCGAGAATGGCCCTCCTGCCGGTGAACTTCCGCTTCAGCCACAGGAAGAACGGATAGAGCACCAGCGCGATGACGACGACGGCCATGCCCTCCATCGGGAACGGATAGAGCCAGTCGCGCCAGAGCATCGTGTTTGTGGGATCGTACTCGCCCTGCACGACGCCCAGGATGATGAACTGGCACATGCCCATCTCCATCCAGTGGCCGAGGATGGAGAACACGATGAAGTAGATGATGAGGTTGCGGACGAACGGCCAGCCGCGCCGGTTCACGACGAACTCCTCGCGTTCGTAGGCGTTCGTCTGCCTTCCCAGATCGTTCACGAGCGTCGCCCTCACGCGCTTCGAGAACAGGAAGTAGAGGATGAGGAAGATGTAGAACGCGCCGTTCAACAGGAGCGCGAACGGGTTGAACGTGCCCGCGGCGATGTCGAAGGCCGCCGGCACCACCAGACCGATCGCCGCCATCGCGATGACGAAGGGGCGCGCGACCTTGTAGCGATTGACGAACATCCAGAACGCGACGCCCTCCAGTATCGCCATCACCCAGTCCATCACGGTGGTGACGTTGTAGGCCATGGCGTCGCGCGAGGTCAGCATGAGCCAGACGAGGAGGGTGACGATGTGGAGGGCGAAGGCCACCTGCACGACGCGCATGAACCCCAGCTTGTTGGGAGCGGAGAACTTGATGGCGTCGTAGGCCTTCCTGGCCGACCTCGTCGCGGCCCTGTGGTCGGCCTTGGCCTGCCTGCGGGCCTCGCGCTCCCGCTTGCGGGCCTTCCTGGCGCGCTCGCGGTCGCCCGAGTGCTCGGCGATGACGGTGAGGCGCATCGCCTCGTCGGCCTCCTCGTCGGCCTCCATGGCAATGCCGGCCATGGCGACCGCCTCGGCGGCATCGAGCTGGGCCGCCTGCGTGATGGCGGCGCGCTCGGCCCTGCCGGTGGCATACGCGTCGTCGATTGCCCTCTCGGCTCTCTCGAGCTCCCTGAGCCGCGCCTCGCGCTCGTCGGCGTCGGGCGTGGGGGCCTCGGCCCCGCCCTTCCTCTCGGTCTCTTTTCCGCCAGGCTCCATTTTCGCTTCCCTTCTCGTGCGGCGCGCCCGCAGGGGGCGAGTGCGCAAAGACGTGGGTCCGCGCACGGATATTCAGCAGAGATTTTATCCCAAGGCGACGCTCGCCCGGGCGGCATCGCCATCCCGCGCAGCACCGCACGGGAGCGGCGGCATGCACCTCTAGCGCAACCTTCCTGTGAAGCGCGTTGCCGGATTCATACGTTGGTCTTCGATGAAGTGCACCCGGATGAGGTGACGCTGGTGATCGGGCGTGTAGTAGATACCGTAGGTACCGGCATAGATAACGCGAAGCGGGAGGTCGGACCTTGCGGCCGGATAGAGAGGATCGTAGCTTCTGCCGAGCTCAGGATGATCCGTAAGCAGAAGGACGACGTCGCCGACCTCGAGGAACGCGTGGTCAGGAAGGGAGAGCATCGTCTCGGAGGCCGACTCGGAGAACCAGGCGTCGTACTTCATGCACCCGCCCCATCTTGTGAGGCAGCAAAACGACGCCTGCGAATGTCGTCGAGACTCATGCCCCTGCCCTCGTCAAAGTCGCGTTCGGACTGCTCGACGGCCTCATAGATGCGCATCTCATGCTCGATGACCTGCCGCTGCAGCGTGAGCGTGGCCTCGAAGGCCTCGGCATCCATCAAGACGAGGTTCGCGTCCCCGTTGCGCGTAATGTAGATGGGCTCGCGCGTCTCGTGTGCCAGCTGGTTGAGCGCACCGAAGTTGCGCTGCAGCTCGGAGGAAGACTTGATGATTGGCATGGCATACTCCTCTCGAGATTCAGAAGATTGTATGTATCATAACATGAGGAGGCGGGCGGGACTCTGCGAGGCGTTGGTGGGCCACAGCGCACTGGGGACCATCCGGCGCAAAATGCCTGAGCGAGGACGCACCCGAACGATCCTGCCCCCCAGAGGCTGCGCAAGGCCATCTTGTGCATTCACCAAAAGTTTCGAAGAGCCTATTCTAGTTTTGTCACGTATAACGAGTACATATAGTTTCCAGCGCACACGAATAGCGAGCGCACTCAGGCCAAGCTCTGCCACATTTAACGAGCATGGGCCTCTTCGGCCAGTGTGCGAGAGGTCTCATGAGGACCCTCTGGCCAAGACGTCGGAATTATTGTCCGCCCGAGCGCCTACACTTTCGAATACGAGAAACCCTTTTCGAACGGAAGGCGGCATCCCGGTGTGAGCGATGTGGTAGCCATAAGAGGCCGTGCGCCTGCGCTGACGCTCACCACGAGACGACGAAGGGCTCGCCCGATCCCTCGGGACGCAGGAACATAGCCATGTACCAAGGGAGGTACGTGATCTTCTCGGCACGCTCCACATTGCCCGGACACAGGACGTAGGACTGCTCGATAGACCACTCCCCCACGGCAAGGACGTTGTCGAGCGCCCTATGCCTGTGATAGTCGTTCCCAGACTTGACCTCAAGGGGAAGGGTAGAGGTGCGGCTTGGCAACACGAAGTCCACCTCACCATAGCGCGACTTGTCGAAGTAGCGTAGCGAGTAGCCATGCGAGGCAAGCTCCTGGGCAATGATGTTCTCCAGAATGGAGCCACGGTTCACACCGGCGTCTCCGCTCACGAGCTCGAACTGCACCGGTATCTCAAGCATCGCCCCCAGAAGCCCGGCGTCGCACAGATACAGCTTGAACAGGTTGCGCTGCTCGTTGAGGGCGAGAGAGGGCTCGGGCGCGCGCACGTTGTAGCATGGCAGCGTGACGCCCGCGTCAACGAGCCACATGAAGTCGGACTCGTAGCGCTCCATGCGCGCCGACGGGGCGAGGCTCCTCAGCTTGAAGCGCTTGTTGGCCTTGCCAAGCTCCGCGGGAATGGCGCCGAAGATCGACCGCACGTGCGGCTTGTTCGAGGCATACTTGGCAACGTCAAGCCAATAGAGCTCCAGGATGTCACGCTGGACCCCAAGCACCTGTGCGAGGTCGCTCGTCTGCACGAAGCGCTCGACCGCCGCAGGCATCCCACCCACAGCAAGGTAGATGCGCGTCAGGCGCATTACGCGCTCGTGTATGGCCTGGGGCACCACCCTCCCCTCTCGAAAGCACCCCTCGAGCAGAGACATCGTCTCCGGCTGAACGCCGCACGCATCGAGAAACTCCCCCAAATCGAGCGGATACATGCGCACCACCTGCTCGTAGCCAACCGGAAGCGATGGCACGTCGCGAAAGAGGACCCCGAGCAAGGAGCCCGACTCAATGTAGTCGAACCGCCCGTCGTCCACCAGAAACTTGATTGCTGCACGCGCGCGCGGGCATTCCTGTATCTCATCGAGGAACACAAGGCTCCTACCGCGAACAAGGGGCACATGCGAAAATGCCGTTAGGTTGGCGACGAGCGTATCGGCGTCAAGGTCACCCTCGAAGATTGCACGAGCACTAGGAGTCTCCACGAAGTTGATCTCGAGCACGGACTCGTAGTGGTTCTCGGCAAACTCTCGAACGGCGAAAGTCTTGCCCACCTGCCTTGCCCCTGTCACCAGCAGTGCCTTATGGCTGGGTGTCGCATACCACTCTTGCAGCGCGTTCGTTATGTTTCTCCTCAGCGGCATTGACCCTCCAGAATGACCCTGCGACCGTTTCTACACATTAGATGACACTC
>JAGAWD010000305.1 GCA_017941585.1 Olsenella sp.
CTTGCCAGACTCGGCGGCCTGGGCCATGTAGATGCTCTTCTCGTGCTCGATCACGTCGGCGGGGACGTCCTCGCGGCGTGCGGCGACGGGAGCGGCGGCAGCCACCTGCATCGCAACGTCGTGAGCGAAGGCCTTGAAGTCGGCGTTCTCGGCGGTCTCGGCGTTGGCGAAGTCAAAGGTGACGATATCGGCGAGCTTGCCGTTGTGGTGCACGTAGCTCGCAAGGCAGCCACTCTCGCACGCGACGCGCTGGAAGCGGGCGACCTTCATGTTCTCGCCGATGACGTGGATCATCTCGGTGAGCTCGGTCTCGACGGTGCCCTCGCCCATCGGGCAGGCCTTGAGGGCCTCGGCGTCGGCGGGGTCGTTCTCGGCGACGACCTTAGCAAGGTCGAGCGCGAAGCCGGTGAACTTAGGGTTGGTGCCGACAAAGTCGGTCTCGCAGGTGAGTTCGAGGAGTGCGCCGGTCTTGCCGTCCTCGGAGACGTATGCGGCGATGGTGCCCTCGTTGGTGTCGCGGCCGGCGCGCTTGACTGCCTTGGCAACACCCATCTTGCGAAGAACGTCGACTGCCTTGTCGATGTCGCCGTCAGCCTCGACGAGCGCCTTCTTGCACTCCATCATCGGGGAGTCGGTCATCTCGCGAAGCTGCTTGACGAGAGCGGCGGTAATCTGTGCCATAGTGTGCCCCTCCTTGGGGTCGAATGCTTGTAGAAGAAGGTAGAGAGAACTACTCCGCAGCAGGAGCCTCGGCCGCAGGGGCCTCGGCGGCCACGGGGGCCTCGGCCGCCTCGACTGCCGGGGTCGTCTCGCCGGAAGCCATCTCCTCGACGGAGATCTGCTCCTTGCCGGACCCGGCGAGGACGGCGTCGGCAGCGAGCTCGCACATGAGGCTGACCGAGCGGATGGCGTCGTCGTTCGCGGGGATGCCGTAGTCGATCACGTCGGGATCGGAGTTGGTGTCGAGAAGGCCCACGACCGGGATGTGCAGGCGGTTGGCCTCGCGGATGGCGATCTCCTCGCGCTTGGTGTCGACGACGAAGATGGCCTGCGGAAGGGCGTGGAGGTCACGGGCACCACCGAGGTTGCGCTGGAGCTTCTCGAGCTCCTTGCCGAGAACAGCCTGCTCCTTCTTGGGGAGAAGGGCCATGCGGCCGTCCTCCACCATGCGCTCGAGCTCCTCCATGCGGTCGATGCGAGAGCGCATGGTCACGAAGTTGGTGAGCATGCCGCCGAGCCAGCGCTGGTTGATGAAGGGCATGCCGCAGCGCTCGGCCTGGGCGGCGACGGGCTCCTGGGCCTGCTTCTTGGTACCCACGAAGAGGATGCGGCCACCCTTGGCGGCGGTATCCTTCAGGAAGGTGTAGGCCTTGTCGGCACCGAGGACGGTCTGCTTGAGGTCGAGGATGTAGATCCCGTTGCGGTCACCGAAGATGTAGGGCTTCATCTTGGGGTTCCAGCGACGCGTCTGGTGGCCATAGTGGCAGCCAGCCTCGAGCAGAGTGCGGATATTGATCTTGACAGCCATTGTTTACCTCCGTTGGTTGGTCCTCCGCGTGATGTCAACCCCGTCAGAGCCACCCGGGACACGGCTGATGCCCCAGGCACCGCGGCCGACGAGTCGTCACGCGTGCGTATTTGTGCCGTGCGGACGCACAGCGATTTGACAGTATAGCAGCTCAGCACTCACCATGTGAGGGAAAAAGACCAAACACCTTCGCTTCGCTTGATTGAAAACCTTACCGCAACGGTGCAGAGGTAAATGCAACGGCTTTCGGTTTGTCCTGCAAAACGCGGGCGTTCGCGCGCAACAGGGTCGACCATTCGTGCGTCGGGTGTGGCAAATCACCAGCTCGCGCCCTAGA
>JAGAWD010000027.1 GCA_017941585.1 Olsenella sp.
GCACGTCGAGGCACTGCTCGCCACCCTCGCCGGCGACGCCCCCGCTGACGCGCCGGCACTCGCCGTCGCCGACGCTACTGCCGCCCCCGCCGCCGGCGTGCCAGACGCCGGCACCCCCGGCACTCCCGTGCACGGCGGCCCCGCGCGGACCGTTGCGCGTCACGGAAAGCTCGCCTTCGTCGGCGACGGCATCAACGACGCGCCGGTGCTCGCCCGCGCCGACATCGGCATCGCGATGGGAGCCATGGGCTCCGACGCCGCTATCGAGGCCGCAGACGTCGTGCTCATGGACGACGATCCCATGGGCATCGCCAAGGCCATCAAAATCTCGCGCAAATGCCTGCGCATCGTCTACGAGAACATTGCGTTTGCGCTGTTGGTGAAGTTCTCCTGCCTGGCCCTTGGGGCACTTGGCATCGCCAACATGTGGCTTGCGATCTTTGCGGACGTAGGCGTCATGGTGCTTGCGGTGCTGAACGCGATCCGCGCGCTCCGCGTACCCAGGTGAGCTGCGGGCGGGCGGTGCTCCGCGTCGCCAGGGCGCGTTTGGCCGGCGTTTCCTGGCTCGTCTGCACGTTAACGTCACCTTGTGGCCCTCGAGTCCCCGTGTGGATGGGAAAGCGTGCATGAAACAGCCGTTCGTGCGACGTAGTGGCACTCCGTTTGCATGAAACTCGCCTTCGTGCGACGCACTTTCGGGGCCGCGGAACGAGTGATCGAAAAACCCTGCATAAAGATCGGAGTTCTCCCAGTTCGTGCATGAGGATTATGCAGAACAAAAGTGAAACTAGTGCCATGGGCTTGTTTTTGCGTCGCACGAACGCCCGTTTCATGCACGGGATGCCGCTAGGCATCGCACGAACGGCGGGTTTGAGCATCGGCGGCTGCTCGTTCGGGCGCACGGACGTGTGGGCGGACGTTGGCGGGCGGGCGCGTCGCGGCGGGGGCGAACCGGGACCGCCGTCGAGGACCTTTTCCGACAAGATTCGGCCCGGGCACGTTCGACGAACGTCCCGGGCCGATTTATGCCTGGATTTATACGCCTGGCCGTGTCATCCGCGGCCTGTCCGCCGCGCCGCGGTGGCCGGCGCTACGCGAAGTAGGCGACGCCTCCCTCGAAGAGCTCCTGGTAGGTGTTGCCGGGGACGTTCTTGTAGAGACCGGCTCCCGAGCGCTCGGTGTGGCCCATCTTGCCGAGCACGCGCCCGTCGGGGCTGGTGATGCCCTCGATCGCAAGGACCGAGCCGTTGGGGTTCACGTCGAGGTCCATCGACGGCACGCCACTCTCGTCCACGTACTGCGTGGCGATCTGCCCGGCTTCGGCCATCTGGGCAAGCAGCTCGTCCGAGGCGACGAAGCGGCCCTCGCCGTGGCTGATCGCGATGGTGTGGACGTCGCCCACGCTCGTCTTGGAGAGCCAGGGCGAGAGGTTGCTCGCCACCCGCGTGCGGACGAGCCGGCTCTGGTGGCGGCCGATGGTGTTGAAGGTGAGGGTGGGGCAGGTCTCGTCCATGGGCCGGATGTCGCCGAAGGGCACGAGACCGAGCTTCACGAGCGCCTGGAAGCCGTTGCAGATGCCGAGCATGAGGCCGTCGCGCTGCTGGAGAAGGTCGCGAACCGCCTCGGTGACGGCCGGCGAGCGGAAGAAGGCGGTGATGAACTTCGCCGAGCCGTCGGGCTCGTCTCCGCCGGAGAAGCCCCCGGGAATCATGATGATCTGGCTCTTTGCGACCTCGTCCACGAAGGCCCTGGTGCTCTCGGCCACGGCGTCCGGCGAGAGGTTGTTGACGATGAACGTCTTGGCCTCGGCGCCTGCGCGCTCGAAGGCGGCGGCCGAGTCGTACTCGCAGTTGTTGCCCGGGAAGACCGGAATCACCACGCGCGGCCGCGCGACTTTGATGGCGGGCGCCACGCGAGAGACGCCCCTCTCGGCGACGTCGAAGCTCACGGCCTCGACTGCCTCGCCGGCTGCGCGGTAGGGGAAGATGTCCTCGATGGCCGACTCCCACGCCTCCTGCAGCTTGGCGAGGTCGATCTCCTCGCCCGCGGCCCACGTCTTGTATTCGGCCGAGGTCCCGCCGAGCTCGATCACCTCGAAGCCGTCGGTCGCGCGCGGCACGTAGGTGCAGTCCGTCGTCTCGATCACGAAGCTGCCGTAGGCGAGCCTGAAGAGGTCGTCCGCGGCGATGCCATCGCAAAGCCCGAAGCCGATTCGGTTGCCGACGGCCATCTTGAAGAGGGCCTCGGCGAGGCAGCCGTAGCCGGGCGTGGCGACGGCGAGCGCGTCGTGGGTGGAGGTGTAGAGCTCGACGAAGTCGAGCACCTTGAGGAGGGACGCGGCCTTAGGGGTGACGCCGTCGGCCTTGTAGTCGGGACGCACGAGGTAGAGCTTGCTGTCGGTGCGCTTGAACTCGGGGGAGGTCACGCTGTCGAGCCGGCCGACGGCCGTGGCGAAGGAGACGAGCGTGGGCGGCACGTCGAGCTTCTCGAAGGAGCCGGACATGGAGTCCTTGCCGCCGATCGCGCCGATCCCAAGGTCGAGCTGGGCCATGAGGGCGCCGAGCACGGCGGCGACGGGCTTGCCCCAGCGCTCGTCCTCCTGGCGCAGCTTCTCGAAGTACTCCTGGAAGGTGAGGTAGGCGTCGCGGTGACGGAGCCCCGCCGCCACGAGGCGCGAGACGGACTCGACCACCGAGAGGTAGGCGCCCGTGAACTGGTTCTCGCTCATGAGATAGGGGTTGAAGCCCCAGGCCATGCCCGAGACCGTGGTGGTCTCGCCGATGACGGGGAGCTTCGCGACCATGGCCATGCTCGGTGTGAGCTGGGTGCGGCCACCGAAGGGCATGAGCACCGTGGCGGCGCCAATCGTGGAGTCGAAGCGCTCGGAGAGGCCCTTGTTCGAGGCGACGTTGAGGTCGCTCACGAGCGAGGCCATCCTCTCCGCGAGCGTGTCGCCCGCCCACGCGGGCTCGTAGCTGCCCTGCGCGAGGACGTGGACGTCCTGGTGCTTGGGGGCGCCGTTGGAGTTCAGGAACTCGCGGCTCACGTCGACGATGGTCTCGCCCTGCCACACCATCTTGAGGCGCGGCTCGCGCGTCACCTCGGCGACGACCGTGGCCTCGAGGTTCTCCTCGCGCGCGTAGCCCATGAACTCCTCGACGTCGGCGGGGGCAAGCGCCACGGCCATGCGCTCCTGCGACTCCGAGATGGCGAGCTCGGTGCCGTCGAGGCCCTCGTACTTCTTGGGGACGCGGTCAAGCTCGATGTGGAGGCCGTCCGCCAGCTCGCCGATGGCGACCGACACGCCGCCCGCGCCAAAGTCGTTGCAGCGCTTGATGAGGCGGCAGGCGTCCTCGCGGCGGAAGAGCCGCTGGAGCTTGCGCTCGGTGGGGGCGTTGCCCTTCTGCACCTCGGCGCCGTCCTTCTCGAGAGACTCGACGTTGTGCGCCTTGGAGGATCCGGTGGCGCCACCGATGCCGTCGCGGCCGGTGCGCCCGCCGAGAAGGACGATCTTGTCGCCCGGGGCCGGGCACTCGCGGCGCACGTGGCTTGCGGGCGTGGCCCCCACGACGGCACCGATCTCCATGCGCTTGGCTACGTAGCCGGGGTGGTAGAGCTCGCTCACCTGACCCGTCGCGAGTCCGATCTGGTTGCCGTAGGAGGAGTAGCCGTCGGCTGCGGTGCGCACGAGCTTGCGCTGCGGGAGCTTGCCCTCGAGCGTCTCGGAGACGGGTACGGTGGGGTCCGCCGCGCCGGTGACGCGCATCGCCTGGTACACGTAGCTGCGGCCGGAGAGCGGGTCGCGGATGGCACCGCCGATGCAGGTGGCCGCTCCGCCGAAGGGCTCGATTTCGGTGGGGTGGTTGTGGGTCTCGTTCTTGAAGAGGAAGAGCCAGTCCTCGTCGTGCCCGTTGACGTCGACCTTCACCTTTACGGTGCAGGCGTTTATTTCCTCCGACTCGTCGAGGTTCCTGAGGATGCCCTCGTGCCTGAGGTACTTGGCCCCGATCGTCCCCATGTCCATGAGCGTGACGGGCTTCTTGCCCCGGCGCAGGGCCTTGCGGACCTTGAGGTAGCGCTCGAACGCCTCACGCACCACGTCGTCGTCGATCTCCACGTGGTCGAGCTCGGTGCCGAAGGTGGTGTGGCGGCAGTGGTCAGACCAGTAGGTGTCGATCATCTTGATCTCGGTGATCGTGGGGTCGCGCTTCTCGCCCTTGAAGTAGTCGCGGCAGAACTCGATGTCGGCGAGGTCCATGGCGAGGCCTCGCTCGTCGATGAACTCCCGCAGCTGACCCTTGGTGTACTTGCGAAACCCCTCGAGCGTCTCGACCATCTCGGGCTTGGGCTGCTCGACCTTGAGGGTCTTGCGCGTCTCGAGCGTGGCTTCACGCGCCTCGACGGGGTTGATGACGTAGCGCTTGATGGTCTCGACGTCCGCCTCGGAGAGCTTTCCCTCGAGGTAGTAGAGCTTGGCCGAGGCGACGGCCGGGCGCTCGCCCTGGCTGATGAGCTGGATGCACTCGCTCGCGGAGTCCGCGCGCTGGTCGAACTGCCCGGGGAGAAACTCCACCGCAAAGACCGTCGCGTTCTTGCCGGCAGCGAGCCTGCGCGTGCTTGCCACGTCGGACTGGGGCTCGCTGAAGACGGTGGGGATGCACTGCTCGAAGAGCGCCTTGGTGATGCCCTCCACGTCGTAGCGGTTGACGATGCGCAGGCCTTCGAGGCCCTTGATTCCCAGGGTGCGGCGAAGCTCGTGGCAGAGCTGCTGTGCCTCTACGTCGAATCCCGGCTTCTTCTCTACGTACACGCGTGAAACCATGGTGTGCTGCCCTTTCGCTGGTGGGTGGATGGCCGAGCGTATGTCGAGGGCAGGGTGGCCGGTCCGCTCGTTCGGGGGCGTGTCCGAGGACGAACGCCCCTCAGCCGAGCGTGGCATTGCCCCGCCTGCATCTATAATAATGCGATGCCTTGTGATTTTGGACGCTATTCGTTGTCGGGGTCGACCACGATGATGTTTCGCAGCCCGGCATCGCGAAGCGCGTCGAGGTCTTCGGAGGATGCCCACTTGTCAGTGATGAGCAGATCGAACTGATCTGCCCTGGCGTACCCAAAGCCAGCCTGCTCGCAGAGCTTCGTCGAGTCCGCGAGAATCACTTTGAGCGTCGAGTGCTCGAGCATCTGCGCGTTGACGATCGCCTCCTGCAGCGTGTTGGAGGTTGCGCCGGCCGTGGGGGTTATGCCGGCGCACCCCACGTAGCAGCGGGTGGCGTTGACGCTCCTTATGTTGTTGAGGGCGAACTCCCCGGAGAGCACCCCGCGCGGCATGCGCACCTCTCCTCCCGTCACGAGCAACGTGATGCCGGGGGAGAGCGGCGCAATCGAGGTTGCCGCAATGCTGTTGGTGATCACAGTCATGTCTTTGCTCTCGATGTGGCGGATGAGGCCGGTCGCCGTCGTGCTGGTGTTGACGAAGACCTGCTCGCCGTCCTCTATCAGGCTTGCGGCGCGACGCGCGATCGCCTCCTTCGCGCGCTCGATGATGTTTCCCTCATAGGGAAGCGGCTCGCTCTCGCCGCGCGCGATTGCGACTCCATAGCGTCGACTTATGGACCCCCTGCTCTCAAGGTAGTCGAGGTCGCGACGAATGGTAAGCGGCGAAACGCTGAAGCGGTTGGCGAGATCCGCCACCTGCACCTCACCCTCCAGACGAATGAGGGACTCGATCTGTTCCCGTCGCTGCATGACTAGGTCCCTACGCTGACCCACGGTTGTCCTCCTCGAACATGGAAGCGCCGGCTTCTTGCGACGTGCCCTTAGTGTGCGATATGAACGATATGAACTAACGTTCACTTCTCTAGGGTAATCGAGGGTTGGAGAACAATTCAAGGGACCAAACACACTTTTGTATCCGTAATTTACGAAAATTCGACAATTATATTGAATGATTTGAATGATTAAGGCTGATCACTGTTAGCAGTAATGAACGTTCCAGCTTGGAGATAGAATCCTTGTGCGGCTACTGACAGGCCGTATGGCTAAATAATTCATCCGTTTACCGAAAAACATGAACGATTGCTAGCTAAATCGAGTACATGTACGACCGTGGCTTCCACGACTGCTTCGACGCAGAGCCCAACGTTCCGTATCGTTCCGTCCTCTAAGGAGATTGCACAATGATGCTTAAAGAGCTGCGCGAGCAGGTCTACGAGGCAAACATGGACCTCCCCAAGCATGGTCTCGTCGTGTTCACCTGGGGCAACGCCTCACAGGTCGACCGTGAGAAGGGGCTCTTCGTGATCAAGCCGTCCGGCGTCGACTACGAGGACCTCTCTCCCGAGAACATGGTCATCTGCGACTTCGAGGGCAACAAGGTCGAGGGCGACCTCAACCCGTCCTCCGACACTGCGACCCATGCCTACCTCTACAAGAATTGGGACAACATCGGCGGCGTCGTGCACACGCACTCCTCGCACGCTGTCTCCTGGGCGCAGGCCGGCCGCTCCATCCCGTGCTACGGTACGACGCACGCGGACTACTTCTACGGCGAGGTGCCCTGCATGCGCGGCCTTTCCGCCGAGGAGATCGAGGAGGCCTACGAGCTCAACACGGGCAAGGTCATTGTGGAGGGCTTCGAGGGCAAGGACCCGGTGGCCCAGCCTGGCTGCCTCGTGCGCAACCACGGCCCCTTCACGTGGGGCAAGGACGCGGCCGCCGCAGTCTACCACGCCGTCGTCGTCGAGGAGGTCGCCAAGATGGCCCTGCACACCGAGCAGCTCGCCATCGCCGCCGCCAAGCCCATCGACGACTGCCGTGCTCCGCAGTACCTCGAGGACAAGCACTACATGCGCAAGCATGGGCCCAACGCCTACTACGGCCAGGGCAAGTAAGGACAGGTAGATCCTTATGGGGGCGCCAGCGCATCTTGGGATGTGATGGCGCCCTCACTCTATAGTGAGAAGATCATCATGATCAAGAACTATCAGCTCGGCCTCTACGAGAAGGTTGCGCCCCAGGACCTCTCCTGGGAGGAGCGCCTCGAGGTCGCGGCCAAGAACGGCTTCGACTACATGGAGATCTCCGTCGACGAGTCCGACGCCCGCCAGGCGCGACTCGACTGGACGGCGGCAGAGCGCCAGGCCGTGATCGACGCCACGAAGAACACCGGGATCCCCCTTGGCTCCATGTGTCTCTCCGGCCACCGCAAGTGGCCCTTTGGTGCCAAGGACGCTAAGAAGCGCGCCTACGCACTTGAGATGATGGACAAGGCACTCGAGCTCTCGTGCGACCTCGGCCTGCACATCATCCAGCTCGCGGGCTACGACGCCTACTACGAGGAGGACGCCAACCCCGACAGCGAGAAGTACTTCTCCGAGAACCTCGCGAAGGCCTGCGAGATGGCGGCCTCAGCCAGCTCGTCCCGCAGGGCGTGCGCCGCTACGTCTGCGAGATGTGGTACCTCGGATCCGACTCCTGGCAGGACGACATCGCCCATGCCTCCGAGTTCGTGCGCGAGAAGATCGACACGGCGCTTAAGACGTACTAGGCGCTCGAGGCGTACTGGTCGCTCGTGGCGTGCTAGTCGCTGGGGGCGTACTGGTCGCAATTGCCGGGGCTTGTCGAGCCACGCCGAGACATGCCAAGACTTGCTGAGGTTTGTCGTGACCAGCCAAAACTTGCCAAGACAAACGTTCCCGAGACGGGTCCATGCGAGCGTGCGTGGGCCCGTTTTCGCTCTTCGATTCCCTTGGGGTGATGTCCGCGCAGGAGAAGGACGCGCGCCGACCCTCCGGCGCAAAACCCGGTCGAGTGCGGGATTGCCGGCGCAAAACCCGATCGAGTGCGGGGCCGGGCGAGGGCCTCCGGCGCAAAACCCGATCGAGTGCGGGATTGCCGGCGCAAAACCCGGTCGAGTGCGGGATTTGGTGACGCACTCGAGCCGCTTTTGCGCCGGAGACGTCGCACTCGAAGCCATTTTGCGCCGGAGCCTTCCCGCGGACGACGCACTCGAGCCGCTTTTGCGCCGGAGACGTCGCACTCGAAGCCATTTTGCGCCGGGACGCCAGAGGCAACGACGCACTCGAAGCCTTTTTGCGCCGGAAGTGGCAAGGGCACGGCGGCAAGGGCACGGCGGCAAGGACACGGCGGCAAGGGCACGGCGGAGAGGACACGCCGCCGGGGCGCAAGCGACGAAGCCGTCTACGCCTCCTTGCGGACCTCCCTGTACGAGCGCAGTTCGGGCGCGGGTGTGGTGTGCTCCGCTATCGCGAGCTCCATCCAGACCATGTCGTACCAGCGGCCGAACTTGTACGCGCAGCAGTCGAAGCGCCCCACCATGCGGTAGCCCATGCGCTTGTGGAACCGTACGCTTGCCTCGGTGAGGAAGGGGTCGTCGGCATCGCGAGGCACGGCGATGCTCGCGCACATGTTGGTGATGCCCATCTCGAGGAGCCTTTCCCTCATCGCCTCGTGCAGCATCCGCCCGATGCCGCCTCCGCGCGCGTCCTCCGAGACGTAGATCGACGTCTCGACGGACCAGTCGCACGCCCTGCGTGGACGAAACCGCCCCACGTACACGAAGCCCAGGATCGCGCCGGTCACCTCGTCTTCCGCCACGAGGTAGGGATAGTGCTCGAGCGTTCTCTCGATTCTTTGCCTGAACTCCTCAACGGAGGGCACATCGTACTCGAAGGTTATTGCCGTCTTCTCGACGTAGGGAGCGTAGATCGCGCGCAGGAACTCCGCGTCCTGCGGCGTCGCCATCCTTATGAACATGCTCGACCTCCCCCGGTTGCTGGAGCTTGCGATGGTGCTCGCATTGGAGCCTGTGACGAATCTTGCGATGGTGCTCGCATTGGAGCCTGTGACGAATCTTGTGCTGGAGCTCGTTTTGGAGCCTGCGCGCCGGAGCTTGTGCCGGAGCTTGTGCCGGAGCTTGCGCGTTGACCTGACTCCTTGCCTATGGCCCTATCTTACCCACTAGAAATGCGTGCCCCTTGGGTGGTCCAATTACTATTACATTGTTTAGTTGCGAGTGATTTTGCAGGTCAGACGTGGTACGCTCGTTTCGTGCAGCGCGAGGGCCCGCAGATGCGGGCTTCTCGGCCACGCCGCGAGGCATCGGCACCGAGGAGGGAACTATGGGTAACGACTTTCTGACGCTCGCACACGCGCGCTACTCATGCAGGAAGATTAGGAACGACGTCCCCGTCGAGCCCGAGAAGCTCGACGCGATCGCGGAGGCGGCCCTCGCCGCGCCTACGGGCTGCAACTTCCAGCCGTGGCGGCTTTGGGTGATAACTGATCCCATCGCGCTCGAGAAGACCCGCTCGGCAACGGGCTTCAAGTTTGGCGGCTCCGCCATGCTCGTCCTTGGCGTGCGGCCGGACGAGGCGTGGACGCGCAAGTACGACGACTGGAACATAGCCGACATCGACGGCGGCATCGTCGGCGCGCACATCCTGCTCGCGGTCGAGAGCCTCGGCCTCGCGACGACGTGGATTGGCAAGTTCCACCAGGACCAGCTGAAGGAGGCCTTCCCGCAGATGGAGGGATGCCGCCTCGTGGCCATGTTCCCGATCGGCTATGCAGCAGAGGATGCCGTCCCCGCGGCGCATCACGCCGAGAGCCGCACGGAGGCGGAGCTCGTCGAGCGCATCTAGGCAAGATGGCAGATGTGCGCTCGGGCGCCGCCATCCACGATGCCCTTCTTTATGAGGCGAGACCGGTAGGGATTGAGCTGGTTGGTCTCCATGCCCAAGATGCGCCGCACGTCGCTCGCCTTGCCATTCTCCGGCTGAGCGATGGCCAGCGCCACGCGCCTGTCGCCTGCCGAGAGCTTGCTCCATGTCTTCTCGTAAGCGCAGCCGTCAAGGCACTGCCTGTAGTCGTCTATGACGCCCTGACCAAACGCGCCATGCTGCCAGGCGAAGTATCCAAGAACCTGGAAGGCAAAGGCAAATCCCTTATGCCACGTCACCCCCTGTTCTAGCCCAGGAGCTTTTTGCTGTTCTTTACTGTTCCACCGGGGCGCAAGGCAAAGCATGCGACTCGGTCCGCATTCGCCGCTCTCCTGAAGCCGGACGCGGCGGTGTGCGAGAATCAATAACGCTATGCTCGAGTCAATAACGCTATGCCCGAGTGCTGGGATTCGGGATTGGCGCGGAAGAATTTGGAAGAGATGGGGGAGAGGGGATCGCAGATGGTGGAAGCGGTCATCTTCGACATGGACGGCCTCATGTTCGACACCGAGCGCGTGTGGAACGACGCCTGGCCAGACGTGCTCGCGAAGTTCGGGCTCACGTATCGGGAGGGCCTGATCGAGGCGTGCCGCGCGACGGCAGGCTCCGTCATGGACGAGCGGCTCGCGCAGTTCTACTCGCCGGACGAGGTCGACGTGTCGCTGATCCGCAAGGAGCTCTTCTCCTACGTGCCCACCCTCCTCGCGAAGGGCATCGACAAGAAGCCGGGACTCGACGAGATGCTCGCCTACCTCGACGAGCGCGGGTTGCCCCGCGCCGTTGCCTCCTCGAGCGAGCCCGCGACCATCGCGAGGAACCTGCGCGTGGCCGGGGTCGACGCCTACTTCGATGACGACGCGATCGTCTCCAGCTCTCAGGTTGCGCGCTCGAAGCCGGCGCCCGACGTCTTTCTCCTCGCCGCCGAGCGCATAGGGGCACGGCCGTCTCGCACGCTCGTGCTCGAGGACAGCTTCAACGGAATCCGCGCGGGGCGCGCCGCAGGCTTCGTTACCGTGATGGTGCCCGACCGCGAGCAGCCGACGAAAGAGATCCTCGAGCTCGCGGACGCGTGCTGCAAGGATCTCTTTGAGGTTCGTGACATGTTGGCGGCCGGCAGCCTGTAGGGCCGTCGGCACGATGCGGGGTCGTCGGCGCGCGGCGTGGCTGTCGGCGCGCGGATGCCTTCTCTGCGGCTACGCCTCGAGGGCGTCGTAGTCCTCGTCGCTCACCGGTTCGAGCCACTCGTTGGAAGTGCCCTCGCCCGGGATCTCGTAGGTGAGGTGGCTGAACCAGCTGTCGCGCTTGGCGCCGTGCCAGTGCTTGGTCTCGGGCGGGATGCAGATGACGACGCCGGGCCTGAGCTCGACGGGCTCCTTGCCCCACTCTTGGTACCAGCCCTCACCTGCGGTGCAGATGAGCACCTGTCCGCCGCCCTTGGTGGCGTGGTGGATGTGCCAGTTGTTGCGGCATCCAGGCTCGAAGGACACGTTGATGAGGGCGACTCCCGCCTGCTCGGCGCTTGCCACTGGGTTGAGGTAGCTGTTGCCCACGAAGTAGGGGGCGTATGCGCTGTTCAGCTCTCCCGTCCCGAACACGTTTGCCTGCTCGAA
>JAGAWD010000306.1 GCA_017941585.1 Olsenella sp.
CGCCAGTTGCCGGTAGCGCCCGCCGTCTGCTGGGCGAGCGCGGTCCAGCCATCGCCCTTGTTCAGCCCCGTCGTGCCCGAGACGTTCGGTGCCACGTACCACGTGTGGGTGGCGACGCCGTCCGCCACCGCAGCCGAGGAGTACATGTTGGCGACGACCTCGTAGCAGCCCATCTCAAGCTCGATGTTCTGGAAGCGGAACGGCTCCTTGCCGTTGGTCAGCGCGTCCGCCGTCCTCGCGCCGTAGGTGCCGAGGACCTTGTCGCAGGTGCCGTTGTACCAGGGCATGGTTGAGACCCAGTAGGTCTCGGCGATGTCGATCGCTGCGACGTCGAGGTTGATCGCGGTCTTCCCGTCGCCCTGCGCGACCTTGGAGAGGACCTTGCGGCCCTTCGCCACGTCGTGCATAGTCGCCTGGTTGCGGTCGCTGTTGTTCGCGGACCGCGTGCCGATGGAGAGGGTCGACCCCACGAGGATGTTAGCCGCCTGGGCGTCGGTGAGCAGCACGCGGCTGACGCCCTCCTCGGCAGCTGCGACCTGGTACTGGAAGTTGTAGCTCACACATCCGACGGCGACGCTCCTCGGGGCCTTGACGCCGAGCATGAGCTGCATGAAGGACCACCAGTAGGCGACGTCCCCGTACGAGAGGAAGGTCAGGCCGTCCGCGCTTCGGCTGCGGGAGTTGTTGAAGTCGTAGTTCCCGCAATGGCCCACCTCGGTCGGCGAGCCGTGCAGCGTCGCGGGCATGGTGCCGCTCTTGCTGCTGAAGTCACCGGCGGAGTCCATGTAGCAGGCGCGGAGGATGAACGGGACCTTCTCCCCCTTCTGGTACGCCCCGACGCACGCGGTGAAGCCGTTCTGCGGCGAGTCGCTGTACTGGTGCAGCACGTAGCTCGTCCCGACGAGCGTGTGGCGCTCGTAGTAGACGGGGGTCAGGGCGTAGGTGTTCTGGGTCGGGTCGAATCGGTCGTCCTCGCCCTCGATGGCGGTCACGTAGGGCTGTCCGTCGGTGTCGACCCCGCCGTTCACGCGCTTGCAGAAGAACAGCGCCTTGTCGGCGTAGTCGTTGCGGCCCGCGCTCGACTCGCTGGATGCCTCAAGCACGAGTCCCGCGTTGGCGTCGGTCTTGATGGCCGTGGTGACCGGCGAGTAGTCGTACAGAGGCTCCTGCACGCCGTACACGAGGCCGTCGAGCTGAAGCGCCAGCCAGTCGCCGAGGTTGTCGTAGCGGCCCGTCTCTGCGTTGTAGTGCGGCTTGGCGGCGCTCGGGTTGGTCACGAGCTGGGTGTAGCGGCGGAACATCTTCTCAAGCGTGCCCGCCTTGACGAACGCTTCCTTGTTGTAGGCCATGGTGTCCTCCTTAGATGTGCTCGACTCCGAAGACGTCGTCGATCATCTCGACGCCCTCCTCGTCGGTGATGGTGTCGAGGCCGTCCTCGACCTGCTCCTGAATCGACTCCTTGCACTCGTCCGAGAGGTCGGCGTAGCCGATACCCTCGGGCGGGTTGCGGTGCACGTTGTGCACGAAGATCTGTCGTCCCCTGCGTGGCATGTGGTCCTGCTATCCGAAGATTCCGTCTATGATCGCCAGCCCCTCGACGTCGGAGATGGTCCCCGAGTCGTGGCCCGAGATGATCAGCGGGGTCAGGCTGTCGATGATCGCGATACCCTCGTCGTCCGATATGACCTCGGCACCCGTGCCAGCCGACTGGGCGATGAGCGCCTTGCACTCGTCCGAGAGGTTCTCGTACTGCACGACGAAGCCGTTGAGGAACGCCTCGGCCTCGTCAGCCGCGCTGTTGGCGCGCCCCGTGGCAGTCTCAGCGGCCTCGGTGGCGTCCTCGGCGTCCTCGATGGCGGCTTGCAGGTCCTCCGTCACGCCGTCGACGACAATCGAGACGAGTTCCTCGCTCGCGTTCGCGAGCTGGTTGATCATGTCCTCGTAGGTCGCCATGCGCTTCACGCTGCCCGCCGCGAAGCAGACGTAGACCGCCCGCCCGTCGGAGGCGTTCGGGTCGCCCGATAGGACGACCGCCCACTCTCCCGCGAGGAGGCGGGTCGCGTCGAAGTTGTCGAAGACGCCTCGCCTAACTTGGATTGCCATAGCTGGTCCCTTCCTAGCTGCTGAGCAGTGCCAGCAGGTCCTTCGTGTTCTGCCTGATGGTCGCCGTCGTGCCGCATCGTCCGTGCCTTGTCTCTACACGTAATAGGTGCAGGAGATGTAGAACGAGCTGTTGGCGCTTACGTCCACGTGTGGGGTGAAGTAGACGCTGCCGCTCGTGTCCATCCATCCGCCTCCGTATCTACACCCGAAGCTGACAATCGACTTGGGACGGTATGCCTGGCTCACGGTGCCCACGAGGTCGGATGTCGACCCGGCGGCGAGCGCCTGGGAGTTCTTGACGTTGAGGTAGAGGAAGCAGAGGTGCCCCCACTTGCGAACGGCAGTGTTCGAGACGGTCCAAGTGCCGCTCGCGGAGATCACGTCGCTGACGGTGGTCACATTCTGCGGCGTGAGGTTCTGTGCCTCTATGTCTCCCAGGACGGTCACGTCCCCGTCGAACTGGGCGTCCCACCCAACCTCCAGGCCGCTCTCCGGCGCGGCGCTGCCAATTCCCATGGCATTGCCGCCCCTGCGGAAGTCGAACACGAACCTCGCCCGCGTGAGTATGTCGGTCCGGGTGGTCGATGCCACCTCGTCCGTCACGGTGACCGTGACGAGGTACTGCGTGTCGATGTCGCAGTTGTCTACGATGGCGACCGCGGTGCCCGACGTGCCGGAGGACCCGGAGGAGAA
>JAGAWD010000307.1 GCA_017941585.1 Olsenella sp.
GCCGAGGTCGCCATCCAGATCCCCTTCGCCACCCAGGAGGTGAACCAGGAGGGAGGCGGCTACTACGGCCAGAACAAGGTGAGCAGCAACCTCGTCATCTGCAACCGCAAGAGCCTGGCGAGCCCGATGGGCTACGTCTCGGGCAAGCCCGGTTCCGGCAAGTCCTTCTCCGTGAAGCGCGAGATCGAGAACACGATCCTGGCGTACCGGAACGACCAGGTCGTGATCTTCGACCCGGCGGGCGAGTACGCGAGCGTCGTCGTGCCCAACGGCGGCGTCTCGGTGAAGCTCGGCCCGGGCTCGGGCGCCTGCCTCAACCCCTTCGACCTCGCCGACGTCGCCGGGCAGCCGCCCGCGGCGCAGAGGGCCTTCAAGATCGACGCGTTCCTCGCGCTCTCGGGGGCCACGATGGCGGAGGGGAGCCAGGGGCTGCCCGAGGCGGACAAGTCCATCATCAGCCGCTGCGTGGAGCTCGCCTACGAGCGCTGCGGAGCGGTGGGCCGCGTGCCCGTGCTCGGCGACCTCTACGACGTGCTCCTCGAGCAGGGCGAGCCCGAGGCGCGCGATATCGCCCTGCGATACGAGCGCTACGTCAAGGGCGCCCTCTCGTTCTTCAACCACGAGTCGACGGTGGGCTTCGACGCCCGCGTCACCAACATCGACCTCAAGGACCTCTCGAGCAACATGCGCACCTTCGCGATGCTCACGGCGCTGGAGGCCGTGCGCAACCTCATGTACCGCAACTGGGAGCGCGGCGTCACCACCTGGCTCTACATCGACGAGGTCCAGTCGCTCTTCGACCACCCCGCGATCGTCAGCTACTTCTCGAAGTTCTGGGCGGAGGGCCGCAAGTTCAACCTCGTCTGCACGGGCATCACGCAGAACAGCGTCTACATGCTCGCGCACGAGGAGGCGCGCAACATGGTGCTCAACTCCGACTTCATCCTGCTGCACAAGCAGTCGCCGCTCGACCGCAAGGCGTGGGTGGACCTGCTCGGGCTCTCCGACGAGGAGGCGACCTACATCGACGAGTCGGTGCGGCCCGGAGAGGGGCTGCTGGTGGCGGGCGCCGCCCGCGTCCCCATCAAGGACGACTTCCCCAGGGGCGAGCTCTACGACCTCTTCAACACCAAGCCCGACGAGGTCGCCGAGGCAAGGCGCGCCGCGGGCGACACGGGACGCCTCGCGCGCCGCGTGCCCGACCCCATGGCGCCCCCGGGGAGGCACTTCGCATGACGGGACGCCCCGACGTCGCAAAGAACCGCGGCGGCAGCGCTGCGGCGGTCGCCCACGAGGGCGTGACCGACGCCGTCAGCGCCGGCATCGCGCACGGATCGGACGAAGGCGCCCTCTCCGCCACCAGGCGGGGCGGGGCCGCCTCCGGCGCCTCGGCGGCAGCGGCCAAGGCCGTGCGCCTCGAGGACCGTCGCCGCAGGGCGGCGGAGGCTGCCGACTGGGCGCTGGGCGGCGACCGGGACGGGGACGGCGACCACGACGCCTCCGACGACGCGATCGCCATCGCCGAGGGCAGGCTCAAGCGGCGCATGTACGACCGGATCACGGAGGGTGCGCCAGCTGCCGACGGCGCGGAGGCCGAGCCGACGGGCATGGGACGGCAGGACCGACCTGCCGCCACCGACCGCACCAACGAAACCTCGCCATCCGCGCCAACGCAGACGCGCCGGACGCACCAACGCACCTTCGCAAATCGCGCCAACGAAGATGCGGCACTCGCACCAGCGGAAGCGCGCCAGCCGCGTCAGCGAATCGACGCCGAGGACGGCCGAGAGTCAGCCACGCGCCGGCACGGGCGCAGGCACGCGCCGCGCCACGACTCGCGCGTCGCCTCGACGCCCTCGCGCCCGGGGAGGCTCTCGCGCTCGGCGCGCAGGC
>JAGAWD010000308.1 GCA_017941585.1 Olsenella sp.
TGCCCCATGCCCACATGAGGCACTCTTCGTCCGCGCCTCGTGTGCGTCCATCTGAGCCATATGAGCCCATATGAGCCGAGATTGTGTCTCCCGCAACGGGGCCAAGGCCCTAGACTGGTGTGGAATATAGTGCGCCGCGCCCGCCGTGAGAGAAGGGAAGGGGTTCTGCCATGGCTAGAAAGGCTTCGCTCGAACGTAGGGGGGAAGGTGGGTTTGGATCCGGGTCCAGGTCCGGGTCCGGTCGGACCGCCCTCATCCTTCTTGTCCTTCTCGTGCTTGCCGCGGTCGCCGTCGCGGCCATGGTGTTGCTCAGCCAGCCCGGCGGCCCCCTTGCGTCACGGCAGTCGCAGGAGGTGGGCGCGCAGGCGACTTCGACCTCCTCGAGCTCCGACGCCTCGATTTCCGGAGCCACGGGCACAACCGGAGCCGCGGGCACAACCGGCGCCGCGGGCACAACCGGTGCCACGGGCGCCGACGCCGGCGACGGCAAAATCTCTCGCATGATCTCCTCCGGAGAGATACGCTCGATCCGACTGGTCGGCGACTCCATCACCGCCGGGTATCTCTGCGACGGCTTCGATACCTATCCCGACGGCGACGTCGTGGTCTACTCGGGCGCGCAGGGCACCTATCATGAGACTGCTCCCGAGGTCGCCTGCTGGGCGAACGATTTCAGGGCGTACGCCTCGCGCCGCGGCGTGGCCTCGTTCGTGAACGCGGGCGTGAGTGGCTTTCGCATGGAGTTCCTCGCGGCCGATCCCGGCGCATGGCTGGGCGAGGGGGCCGATCTCATTGTGGTGATGCTCGGCACGAACGACGCCTGCCACGCGAGCGTGGAGGAGTACGAGGGCTTTGCCGAGGCCGGCCTCGCCGCCGCCGCGGAGAAGAGCAGGGAGCTCGTCGTTGTGTGCCCGCCCGACAACGCGCGCACCGACGCGAGCCCGCGCTATGGCATGGGCGAGATCGCGGGTGTCCTGCAGAGGGTCTCGGCCGAGAGGGGCTACACCTGCGTCTCGCTGCTCGACGCGCTCGCGGTCGGCTCTGCGGACTTCAACGAGGACCAGGTGCATCCCACCTCGGCCGGCTCGCACAAGCTTTGGGATACCCTCAAGGTGCGGCTCGACCTGTAGGCTGCCGTCCCCCTTCGGCGCGGATGCACGCTAACGCGACCGCGCAAAGCCCGAGTCCGGCATCGACGCAGATCGCGTGTGCAAAACTCGCGTTCGTTCGATGCTGCGTGGATGCCCATGCACGAAACTCGCCTTCGTGCGACGTACTTTTCGGGCCACAGACTGTCGATCGAAAAAACCTTGTATCAAATCGAACGTTCGCCCAGTTGCCACCCGACGGTTATCCACATTAAATTTCAAACTATTGATTCGGGCCGGTTTTTGTGTCGCACGAAGGTGAGTTTCATGCACCAAGGGTGTCATTGCGTCGCACGAAGGGCCGTTTCATGCATGGGGGGTTGTCGAGCGCTGTGCGAAGAGCGGGCGTGCGCGAGGGTGCGCACAAAGGAAAGAGAGAGAAAGCGACGTCGAGGCGCCGGAGACGCACCCGCCGACGCGCGAAGCCCGCTTGTGGTGTCGACTTTTATATGCTACCCTCGCGCTCGACTCACCTCCGAAAGTCGAACCCACCCTGCGAGTCGACCCGATTTGCGAGAGAGGCATGTCCATGGACATAGAGTACCTGCTGTTCCTGCAGAACTTCAGAAACGCGATCAACGACGCATGGACCCCCTTCCTGGAGGGGCTGTCTCTCTTCGCGGTCACCTACCTGATCATGGTTCCCGTGTTCGTCTACTGGGCCGTCGACAAGCGGCGCGGCCTCTATACCCTCGCGTCGTACTACGTGTGCTGCGGCGTCAACGCCGTCGTGAAGCTCACCGCCTGCATCTATCGCCCGTGGGTGCGCGACGCACGCGTCCTGCCGGCCGGCAGGGCCATCGAGACGGCGGGCGGCTACTCCTTCCCCAGCGGGCACACGGTCACGGCCGGCCCCATCTACGGCGGCCTCGCCGTGTCTGCGTGGAAGTGGAGCAGGGTCATATCCATCGTCTGCGTGGCGCTCGTCCTTCTGACGGGATTCTCCCGCAACTACCTGGGCGTGCACACCCCTCAGGACGTCGCCGTGGGACTTCTCGAGTCCGCGCTGTGGCTCTTCGTCGTCGCCCGCGTGTTTCGCTATCTCGAGAAGAACCCCGAGAGGGAGCGTTGGTTCCTGCTGGGACTGTTCGTCTTCGGCTGGCTCGCAATCGCCTATATCACCCTCAAGCCATACCCCATGACCTACGTAGACGGCAAGCTCCTGGTCGACCCGCAGAAGATGATGAATGACGGCTACGGCGACGTCGCACTGATCATCGGGTTTGCCGTCGCGCGCTTTGCCGAGGGGCGCTGGGTGCGCTTCGAAGCATGCGGCCTCGGGGTGAACGGCTTTGGTGCGCGCGGCCCCAAGCGGCGCGGTCTCGTGGCGAGCGTGCTCGCGCTCGTCCCCCTGTGGCTCATGCTCACCTACATGAAGGCACCCCTCGACGGCCTGCTTGGCAGTCACTGGGGCCACTTCGCGAACAACTTCCTGATCGTCGTCTATTGCGTGGCGCTCGTGCCCGCGATCATCAAGCTCGTCTCCGCGGGAAGCGCCGTCGCGGAGTCGGCGGACGTATAGGAGCCGCCGGCGGAGCAACCGGTTGGTCGCCGCAAGACATGGGCGCGTCTTTCTCGCATGCTAGAATCGACGCGAACGCCCTCACCGCCCCCGCTTGCTTTGCGCCGACATCGCTCGTTTGGCGCCGACTCCGGTCGTTTGGTGCCGACTCTGGTCGTTTGGCGAAGTCGCCGCATCTCGGTTGGGTCGACGCTAGGCCGACGCTGGGCCGGCGGGCGTTCGCCAGTGCTCGGACGTCGTTTGGACGTCGTTTGGACGTCGTTTGGATATCGTCTCTTTGTGGGTGATGACATGAGGGCCGTTTCGGGAAAGGGGCGTTCGCCTCTCAGTTGCTTGCCTTGCGGGCGTTCGCCTCGCGTGGCGGCCATGGGGCCCGCCGGGCTCGTTGCCGTGCTTGTGGCGTCGCTTTCGCTGCTCGTCCTGTTGGTGACGCCCACCGCGGCCCTGTCCGCCGAGACGCCGTCCTCGCCGCTCGCCGCCGCCTCGGCCTCCGCCGCCTCTGCCTCGGCCGCGGACGCGCAGGACATGCAGCGCCTCTACAATCCCTACTCCGGGGAGCACTTCTACACCGCCTCCGTGGAGGAGCGTGACATGCTCACCTCGGTCGGGTGGATCTACGAGGGCATCGGTTGGGTGGCGCCCGCTACGTCGGGGACGCCGGTCTTTCGTCTCTACAACCCCAACGCGGGAGACCATCACTACACCACGAGCGAGGTCGAGCGCGACCACCTCGTCTCGGTCGGCTGGTCCTTCGAGGGCGTGGGCTGGCACTCCGACGACGCGCGCCATGTCGCGCTCTTGCGCCAGTACAATCCCTATGCCGTCGCGGGCGCCCACAACTACACCGCCTCCGCCTACGAACGCGACCACCTCTTCTCGGTGGGGTGGCGAGACGAGGGCGTGGGCTGGTACGCGCTGGCGGAGGGCGCACCCGCGACCAAGGAGATCGCCACGCCGTCCACGGCGGGCGCGCTCCGCGTGAGCGGAGGCAGGCTCGTCGGCGCCTCGGGCGATCCCGTGCAGCTGCGCGGGGTCAGCACGCACGGGCTCGCGTGGTTTCCCGACTACGTGAACGACGCCTGCTTCCGCCAGCTCGCCCGCGAGTGGCGGGCGAACGTCGTGAGGCTCGCGATGTACACGGCGGAGTATGGCGGCTACTGTTCGGGAGGCGACCAGTCCCGCCTCAAGGCCCTGGTGAGGCAGGGCATCGAGCTCGCCGAGAAGAACGACCTCTACGTGATCGTGGACTGGCACATACTCTCGGACAACAACCCGCTCATGCACACCGCCGAGGCGGCCGCGTTCTTCTCGGAGATCGCGCGTGACTATGGCGCGCGGGGCAACGTGATCTACGAGATCTGCAACGAGCCGAACGGGGGCACGTCGTGGGCGGACGTCAAGTCCTACGCCGAGCAGGTGATCCCCGCCATCCGCGCGGCTGACCCCGACGGCGTGGTCGTGGTGGGGACGCCCACGTGGTCGCAGGAGATAGACAAGGCCGCGGCCGACCCGCTCGCCTTCGACAACGTCATGTACACGTTCCACTTCTACGCGGCGACCCACGGCGACGACCTGCGCGCCCGCCTGGTCAACACGGTGCGCGGCGGCCTTCCCGTCTTCGTGACTGAGTTCGGCATCTGCGACGCGAGCGGCAACGGCGCCATCGACGAGGCGTCGGCCGACAGGTGGGTCTCGACGATGAACTCGCTCGGCGTGAGCTGGTGCATGTGGAGCCTCTGCAACAAGGCGGAGTCCGCCTCCGCGCTGAGAAGCGACTGCTCCAAGGTGGCGGGTTTCACCCAGGGGGACCTCTCCCGGTCGGGCGCGTGGCTCTACCGCACGCTCACGGGCGACCTCCAGTTCGCCAACCTTACCGACGAGACGGGCGGAGCCACGCCGCCTGGCAACCCTGGCGGCACGGGCGGCTCGGGCGGCACGGGCGGCTCGGGCGGCGGCGCGGCCA
>JAGAWD010000309.1 GCA_017941585.1 Olsenella sp.
CGCCGCAGCCGCCGCCAGAAGCAGAAGATGCTCGCCGACAAGCATGCGCATTCGGAGGTGAAGCGCCTGCGCCGCCCGGTTGCCGCCGACGAGTGATCGGCTGGGCTCCTTTCGTCGACGTCTTTTCTCCCCCCTGATTGCATTCCGACGGGCATTTTTGATATACTATATGACTCCGCGCCCAAAAACGGGGCGGACGCGGCTGAAAACCGCGCACACGAACAAACTAAAGAAAAGCACAAATGGCAATCAGAAAGCCGACTCCCAAGGGAGAAAAGTCCGCCGCGATGGCGGAGCTTCTCGCCCAGGCAGGGCAGGAGTCGAAGTTCAAGAACGGCAGCCTCGTTGAAGGCACCGTAAGCGCAATCAAGGGCGACGACGTCTTTATCGACATCGGCTACAAGTCCGAGGGTTCGATCGACATCTCCGAATTCGGCGAAGGCGCCGAAGTCAAGCCCGGCGACAAGGTCACGGTCATGCTCCGCGAGCTCGAGAACGACAAGACCGGCATGGTCGTCCTCTCCAAGCGCGCCGCTGACGAGAAGATCCGCTGGGAGAAGATCCTCGAGCGTTATGTCGAGGGATGCGTCGTCACGGGCACGATCAAGAGCGCCGTCCGCGGCGGTCTCCTCGTCCAGATCGACGACGTGGAGGCGTTCCTCCCCGGCAGCCAGATCGAAGTCACCCCGGTCAAGGACCTCGAGCCCTACGTCGGGCAGACCTACGACTTCAAGGTCATCAAGATTTCCAACGAGCGCCGCAACCTCATCGTCTCGCGCCGCGAGCTCATCGAGGGCGTGCAGGCCGAGAAGAAGGCCGAGCTCCTCGCCTCGCTCCAGAAGGGCGAGATCCGCAAGGGCCGCGTGAAGAACATCACCGACTTCGGCGCGTTCGTGTCGATCGATGACGCCATCGACGGCCTCCTCCACATCACCGACATGAGCTGGGCCCGCATCAAGCACCCGAGCGAGCTCATCAAGGTCGGCCAGGAGCTCGACGTCATGGTCCTCGACGTGGACCGCGAGCGCGAGCGCGTGTCGCTCGGCCTCAAGCAGACGATGCCCAATCCGTGGGACGCGATCCAGGACCAGTTCCCGGTCGGGGCGCGCGTCATGGGCAAGGTCGTCAACCTCGCCGCCTACGGCGCGTTCGTCGAGATCGCCCCCGGCATCGAGGGCCTCGTCCACATCTCCGAGTTCAGCTGGACGAAGCGCGTCGCCCGCGCGAGCGACATGCTCTCCGTCGGCGACGAGGTCCAGGTCGTCGTTCTCTCGATCGACGTCGAGAACCAGAAGATCGCCCTCGGCATCCGCCAGACGCAGGACAACCCCTGGGATACGGTCCAGGACCGCTTCCCGGTCGGCTCGAAGGTCAAGGGCAAGGTCCGCAACTTCACGGCGTACGGCGCGTTCGTCGAGCTCGAGGAGGGCATCGACGGCATGATCCATGTCAGCGACATGAGCTGGACGAGGAAGATCAACCATCCGTCGGAGTGCCTCCAGAAGGGCCAGGAAGTCGAGGCGGTCGTTCTCGACGTCAACCCGAAGGAGCAGCGCATCTCCCTCGGCCTCAAGCAGGCCCAGACCGATCCGTGGACGGAAATCGCCACCAAGTACCCGGTCGGCATGGTCGTCAAGGGCAAGGTCTCCAAGGTCGCCTCGTTCGGCGCGTTCGTCGAGCTCGAGGACGGCGTTGACGGTCTCGTCCACATCTCCCAGATCTCCGACCAGCGCGTCGAGAAGGTCAAGGACGCTCTCGACGTCGGCCAGGAGGTCGAGGCCAGGGTTGTCAAGGTCGACCGCGCAGAGCGCCGCATCGGGCTCTCCATCCGCGCGATGTCGATGACCGAGGACGAAGTCAAGGCCCTCGAGGCGGAGGCCGCGGGCGAGACTCC
>JAGAWD010000028.1 GCA_017941585.1 Olsenella sp.
CTTGCAAGCGTGTCGGTACTCACGACCTCACAGAAACGCTCCATGTTGAGCTGATGGCAAATGCCCTCACCTGGCGGGACGATCCGCACGTTGTCGAAGGAGTTTGCAGCCCACTTGAGAAACGCGAAACGCTCGCGGTTCCGCTCGGCCTCCTTGCGCTGGTTCAGTTCGACCGCGTCGGCGCATCCCACATGGTCGGCTATAACCGAGTGATCGACCACAAGCGTGCAGGGGATCTGCGGACTCACCCTGGAAGGGTCTCCCCCACGCTCCACCACGGCATCCCTCATCGCGGCAAAGTCGACGAAGACGGGAACGCCCGTGAAGTCCTGGAAGAGAACGCGCGAGGGCATGAACTCTATCTCCTCGCCAGCTGCGCCCGAGAGACCAGCCTCTATCACCCTTTTCGCCAGGGACTCTGCCTCGGCATCGCTCTTCGCGCGTCTCACGCAGTTCTCCAGAAGGACGAACAGAGCCCGCGGGAGCTGCCGCGCGCCCGGGATGCGCGACACATCGTACATCAGCCGGCGCTCTCCGGCGGACTCGATAACCTTCGGAGTCCTCGCCTCGGCGACGGCACGTGAAAAATCAGCGTCCTGAACCATTGGCACCCTCCACCCTATCAGCGATGCGAGCGACAAGTCCCATGCCCGAATCGTCGCTCGCGCTATTGTCATACGCTCTGACGAACAAGAATATCCCTACGGCGGCAACGCAGAGCGCAACCGCAACAGAATTTAACGTTGGCGCGGAGACGGAGAAAAAGCTGCCAAAGACCGTGCACCCAAGCACTGCAACCGAGCACACGAGCACAAGAACGAAGGCGCGCAGCGCGTTGAGGGGCGCAGATATCTTGTAGATGAGGGCAATTCCGATCGCAAACATCTCAAACATGCAGGTTGACGAGAGGGTGCCGTCATCCCAACCCAGCACTCGCGAGACGATGAGGGTGGCGAACATCATCACGGTAATGGCAAAGGACGCCGGCAGCGACTTCCTCAGGACGTTTCCGACGAACCTTCCCCGAACGATGTCGTGGTTGGGCTCAAGAGCGAGGATGAAGGAAGGCACGCCGATTATCGCCGTGGAGACGAGCGACATCTGCACCGGGATGAAGGGATAGGGCGGCAGGACTATGCAAATGCAGGCTAGGGCGGCCGTGTAGACGGTCTTCATGAGGAAGAGCGCAGCCGAGCGCTCGAGGTTGTTGATGGACTGCCTGCCCTGCGCCACGACCTCGGGCATGTGGGCGAAGTCGTTGTCGGCGAGCACTATCTCGGCAATGTTTCGCGCCGCAGCAGAGCCCGACGCCATGGCAACGGAACAGTCCGCCTCCTTGAGCGCGAGCACGTCGTTCACGCCGTCCCCCGTCATGGCCACGACATAGCCCTCGTCGTGAAGCTTTCGAACGAGCTCGCGCTTCATCTGGGGCGTGACGCGTCCGAAGACACGAGACTCTCTGACGGCACGCGCAACCTCCCTCTCGCCCTCAAGCGTTGACGCGTCGACATAGCGGTCGGCGTCGGGAACGCCGACCTTTTCCGCGATTGCGCTCACGGTGTAGGGATCGTCGCCGGAGATCACCCGGATCTCGACGCCCCGCTCCTTGAAGAACTTCATCGTCTGGGCAGCGGTATCGCGAATCTCGTCCCTTATCCCAAGAAAACCTAGGACGCGCACCTCGCCCTCGAGTTCTCCTCCCGGACCAAACCCGTCGCACTCCCCCACCACGAGTACCCGCTCGAGCCGGTCGAACGAGCGCACCTGGTCTTCGAACTCCCGGAAGCGCTCGCCAAGCACGAACTGCGCGGCACCCATAACGAGGCTGCGGCCGCCTTCTAGCACGCACCCCGAATACTTCGCCTTCGAGGAGAACGGCACGATGCGCTCTACCGCGGCGTCGGCAATCCCTCGCTCCTCTCCACAGGAAATGATTGCCATCGCCGTCTCGTTGGCGTCCGATTCGTTAGCGCGTGCGACGGCATACGCCGCCTCAAGCGCCTCTTCGCCGGAGATGTCACCCACTTCCATGGCGCCCGTGGTTATGGTCCCCGTCTTGTCGAGGCAGAGCACGTCGACACGAGCAAGGGTCTCGACGCAGTATGACTGCTGGACGAGAACCTTACGGGCGGCGAGGCGCGTCGTCGCAATGGCAAACACGCTCGAGGTGAGCAGGACGAGCCCCTGCGGAATCATGCCGACGACCGCTGCGACCGTCTGGAGAACAGCCTGGTTGAAGTCATACCTGGCGGAGAAGACGATCCTGAGGAAGAGTCCGAGCCCCAGGGGAATCAGGGCGTAGGTCCCCGCCCGGATAATGAAGTTGAGGGCACCCAGGATCTCCGACCTGATCGGCTTCACGTACTTCGCCTCAGCGCTAATGGCGGCGGCGTAGCCGTCACGGCCGACCTTCGTAACGCGATAGCAAAGAGAGCCCGTCTCCACGAAGGATCCGGAGAACACCTCTGAGCCCTCGCCCTTCTCGATGCTGTTGCTCTCGCCCGTAAGCAGGCTCTCGTTAACGTGCGCTGAGCCGCACACGACAGAACCGTCCGCCGGAATCTGATCTCCGTGACGCACGATGACGAGGTCATCGAGGACGATGTCGCTCATCGCGATGGAGCGCTCCTCGCCGGACCTGAGGACGCGGACCTCCTTCGCGGTCAGAATCGAGAGCTTGTCGACCATTCGCTTGGCCCTCAGTTCCTGGAAAACGCCTATAAAGAGGTTGGCGAACACAACCACGACAAAGGCCATGTTCTTATAAGACCCAGTGAGAAAGACGAGCAGGGCCATGCCAAGGTTGACTGCGTTGAACAGGGTAAGCGTATGATCTGCCAGAATTCGACCGACAGACTTCGTCTTCACGTCGGTGTTGGTATTTGTCAGCCCCTTGCTGACGCGCGACGAAACCTCGTCCTCCGTGAGACCGCTCATTCCGTTCCAGGGGGTCGTCACACCAGCTTTCTTCTCTAGCAATTCTCACTCCTTACCATGTTCATAAAATATATTTAATTGTAGGCGATGGCTCCGGCGCATGGCGCTTTGAGCCCAGATTTTTGGCTATGGCGCGCTTGCTCAAAACCCTACGTACATTCGCGGTCCCAAACACCGGTTGATGCTCGATCTTAGCGCGACCCCCTGACCCGATTCGCCGATTCCGCAGCTATCGTTACGCCCCGCGCGCCCTCGGATTGGTCCGCGTGGGGCGTTTTCCCTGTTGTAGACTGTATGGAGAGGCGTCGCGATGGCTCCGGGACGCA
>JAGAWD010000310.1 GCA_017941585.1 Olsenella sp.
CTCCTGCTCGACGAGCCCACCAACCACCTCGACCTCGAGAGCGTCAAGTGGCTCGAGTCGTTCCTCTCGTCCTACGACGGGGCGGTCCTGCTCGTCAGCCACGACCGCGCGTTCATGGACGCCTGCGTGAGCCACATCGCCTCGCTCGAGAACAAGCGCCTCGTCACCTACACGGGAAACTACTCGAGCTACCTCCGCCAGCGCGAGGACAACCTCGAGCAGCTGCGCGCCAAGCGCGCCGCGCAGGAGCGCGACATCCAGCACATGGAGACCTTCATCGAGCGCTTCCGCTACAAGCCGACGAAGGCCCGGCAGGTGCAGGAGCGCATCAAGAAGCTCGAGAAGGTCAAGGGCGAGCTCGTCGTACTGCCCGAGTCCTCCAAGAAGGTGCACTTCAGCTTCCCCGACCCACCTCGCACGGGAGACGAGGTCGTGGCCCTCGAGGGCGTCTCGAAGCACTACGGCGAGAACGACGTCTACGACGACGTCACGCTCAGGCTCTACCGCGGCGACCACGTGGCGCTCGTCGGGCCGAACGGCGCCGGCAAGTCCACGCTCATGAAGCTCATCAACGGCCACGAGGAGCCCACTGCGGGCAGCGTCTCGCTCGGGCAGAACGTGACGCAGTCCTACTACGCCCAGCACCAGCTCGAGACCCTCAACGAGTCCAACACCGTCATGCAGGAGATGGACGCGGCCGCGCCCGGCTGGACCACCTCCGAGGAGAGGCGGCTCCTCGGCGCCTTCCTCTTCCACGGCGACGACGTGGACAAGAGGGTGGGCGTTCTCTCCGGAGGCGAGCGGGCACGTCTTGCGCTCGCGCGCATGCTCGTCGCGCCCGACCCGCTCATCTGCCTCGACGAGCCGACCAACCACCTCGACATCGACTCGGTCGACGTGCTCGAGGAGGCGCTCGTCAACTTCCCCGGCACGATCGTGCTGATCAGCCACGACGAGCACCTCGTGCGCGCCGTGGCGAACAAGGTGGTCGACGTGCGCGACCACAAGGTGACCCTCTACGACGGCGACTACGAGTACTACCAGTTCAAGCGCGCCGAGCTCGAGGGGAGGGCGCAGGCCGACGCTGATGCCCCGAGGGGCAAGGCGGCCCCGCAGGCCCAGGCGGACACGGGCGCGCAGGTGGCCACGAAGGCAGCGTCTGGCGCTTCTGGCGCGGGCAAGCCCGCTGCCGCACCCGCACCCCGCCAGAGCCGAAACGTCAAGACCAAGGAGCAGAGGCGCGCCGAGGCCGAGGCGAGAAACGCCGCCAACCGGGCCGTCCGCGAGGAGAAGAAGCGCCTCAAGCAGGTGGAGGCCGCCCTCAAGCCCGCGCAGGCGCGCTACAAGGAGCTGATGGACCTCATGGCGTCCGAGGAGCTCTACAACGACTCCGCTCGCTTCGACGAGTGCATGAAGGAGTACAACGCGCTCTCGAAGAAGATACCCGCGCTCGAGGAGGAGTGGCTCGAGCTGACCGAGAAGATAGAGGAGGGGACGAATGCCTAGGGGAGAAGACATACTCGGCTCTGGCGGCTACCCCTCGGCCGACGAGACGCGCGCGTATCCGCACGGAGCCCCGCAGGCCGACGTTCCCACGACGCCCGTGCCCGAGGACCCGACGACCTACATCGGAGCGCGTCACCAGACGCCCGCACAGCGCGCCCAGGCGCCCGCGGACCCGAGCCTCTACCAGTGGCGGCCCGCTCAGCAGGGCACTCCCGGCGCCTACCCCGATGCTGCCGGCGCCTACCCCGAGGCGGCTCCCGCCGTCCCCAGGCCGGGCGACACCATGGTGGCCGGCGGCCAGGCGAGAACACAGTTCCGTCCGCAGGCCCAGGCGGCGAGTCCCTATCCGCAGCAGGCGCCGCAGGGCTATCCGCAGCAGGCGCCGCAGGGCTATCCGCAGCAGGCGCCGCAGGGCTATCCGCAGCAGGCGGGCCAGCCCTACGCGCAGGCTCCCTACCAGGCCGGGTATCCGGCCGGGAGGCAGGTTCCGGGGCAGGACCCTCGCTACGTGCGCCCAGTCCCCTCGCCCGCTCCCGTGGAGGCGCCGCGTCAGGAGGCGTACGACCCTCACGCGCACGAGCGACAGGGGCATTCGTCGGCCGGTCGCGCCGGGGGCAGGGCCCTCTCGCTCTTACTGAGCGTATTGTCCGTCGCATGCAGGCTCGTCGCCATCGGTCTCGCCCTGCTCGTCGTGGCCAACGCCGTCGTCACGGGGCCCCTGCGCATGCACCTCTTCGAGATCACGGCCAGGGTGACGAGCTGGATCCCCGGCGCCCTCTCGGGTTCGTTCGTGTACGAGACGCCGCTCGGGGGCAACCTCCGCGGCGACTTCGTACACGAACGAACCCGAGAGGGCGCCGGGGATCCAGCTCGTCACCCTGGCCGTGATCTCGAAGAGGTGCATGCGCAGGGGCCCCGTGACGACGGCGTTGGCCACGA
>JAGAWD010000311.1 GCA_017941585.1 Olsenella sp.
CGCGTTGCCCTCAGGCAAAAGGGGGCGGGCGCGGATCTCTTGGCCATGACCGCTACGCCGATTCCGCGTACTCTCGCGCTCACGCTCTACGGCGACGTGCAGTGCTCCCGTATCCGCACGCGTCCGCGGCCTGGTGCGGGCGTCGCCACCAGGTGCATCGCACCGGAGAACAGGGACCTTGCGTACGGGGCGATTCGCGACGCCGTCGCCGCCGGCCACCAGGCGTATGTCATCTGCCCCTTGGTGGACGACCGAGACGAGGGCGAGGAGCTCGACGACGTTCCCGAGGGGTCCCGGTCGGGCGCCAGCGTCATCCACTCCGTTGCCACGACCGCCAAGGACCTATCGAGGCGCGTCTTCTCCGAGATGAGCGTCGACGTCCTTACCGGAAAGATGAGCCCGCAGGAGAAGGACGGTGCCATGGAGCGCTTTCGCTCCGGCAAGACTGACGTCCTGGTCTCGACCACCGTGGTCGAGGTGGGCGTCGACGTGCCCAATGCCACCGTGATGCTCGTCTTTGACGCCGACCGCTTCGGGCTCGCCACCCTGCATCAGCTCAGGGGCCGCGTCGGTCGCGGCGACGTGGCGGGGGAGGTCTTTCTTGAGTGCGCCGCAAAGCGGTCGACGCCCGCGCGCAAGCGGCTTGCGGCCCTGGAGGCAACTTCCGATGGCTTCGAGCTGGCAGAGCTTGATCTACGACTGCGCCACGAGGGCGAGGTCTTGGGGTATCGGCAACACGGCGGTGTCTCGCTCAGGGTTTCCGACCTCGTCGCGGACGCAGACCTCGTGGAGGCGGCTCATGACGACGCCGCGCTCATCGTCGGGCGAGACCCGTCGCTCTGCTCTGCTACGCTGGTGCCCCTCTCGTACGAGGTCACTGACAGGTTTGGCGCCTACTTCGAGGAGGTCGAGCGGGCTTGAGGATAGTTGGAGGTAAGTGGCGGGGAAGGCCGATCGAGGCACCGGAGGGCCGCTCGGTAACGCGCCCTACGACCGACAGGATTCGAGAATCGATGGCGTCGATGGTTCTTTCGGCCTTCGACCTTGATCTCTCGGACGTCTCCGTGCTCGACGCCTTTGCCGGGTCGGGCGCCATCGGTCTTGAGCTTCTGAGTCGGGGTGCCGCCCATGCCACCTTCGTCGACCGCGATCGCGGTGCGGTGGCGAGGATCAGGCGAAACGTGGCGTCTCTCGGCGCGTCCGACCAGTCTGCCGTCGTGGCGGGAGATGCCCTTGCCATCGCGTCGCGGGGCTCCCTTGCGGGCGCACCGTTCTCCCTGGTAGTTCTCGATCCACCGTATGCGATGGAAGCCTTGCGCGTGCGCGAGCTGGTCGAGACGCTGGCGGGCGAGGGGCTTCTCGCGCGAGACGCCGTCATCCTCTACGAGCGCGATTCGAAGTCTTCTGATCTCGAGGTGCCCGGTTTCGCGAGCGTGCGCGAGAAGAGCCACGGCACGACCTGCGTCGAGCTTTTGAGAAGGGAAGCTGCCCATGAATAACAACGAGATCATCGACCACGTTGTCGTGCCCGGCACCTTTGATCCCGTGACGTTCGGCCACCTTGACGTCATTCGTCGCGCCCGACGCCTCTTTCCCAAAGTTACCGTTGGCGTTGCGGCGTCTGCCCGCAAGCATGGCGTCGGGCCCACGTTCTCGCTTGACAAGCGCGTGCAAATGATACGCGACGCCCTTGTGGAGGAGGGCATATCCGAGCGTGTTGACGTTCAACCATTTACCGGTCTGCTTGTTGGGTTTTGCGAGGAGGTCGGCGCCGGCGGCGTGGTCAAGGGGCTTCGCGCCATGACTGACTTCGAGTACGAGTTGCAGCAGGCAGACCTCAACTACCATCTCTCTCCCGACATGGAGTCGATCTTTGTCATGTCGAGCCCGGAGTACGGCTGCGTCTCATCGTCCATCGTTCGCGAGCTGGCGTCGCTTGGCTCCGACGTCTCGTTCCTTGTCCCGCCCAGCGTCGAGCGCTGCCTTAGGGAGCGCTTCGGGAAGGGTGCACGGTAGCCAACGGGCAGATGCTGCGTTCGCCGACGGATTGGCAGGCAGTTGTTCTGCGTCATGGGCATACTTATGTGGCGAATCTGATACCATGTGCTAGATGCGGTTCAATCAACGCTAAGCATCAGTTTGGCCGCAACAGCTATTTGAAAGGAGTCCCGCATGCAGCCGGGTGAGGAAATCGAGAGCCTGGTAGGCGAACTCGAGCAGATCGTGAGCGAGGGGAAGACCCCGTTTGCTGCCGGTGCGGACAGGAAAATCGTCAACGCACAGGAAATATACGAGATCCTCGACGAGATTCGCCGCGTGTTTCCGCAGGAGTTCGCCGATGCTCGCCGCATCGTGAAGGAAGAGGCGGAGACCCTCGAGCGCGCTCAGATGCAGGCCGACGCGATCATTGCCGACGCCCAGCAGCAGGCAATGATACTCGCTGGCGACCAGGAGGTCGTTCGCCTTGCCCAGCAGCAGGCCGACGATATTCGTGACAAGGCCGCGCAGTACGAGCGCGACACGCGCTACAACGCCGAGGAGTATGCGGACACCGTCCTCGCACACCTCGAGGACAACCTCAAGAGCATCTCCAATTCCGTGAGCCGCGTGAGGCAGACTCTCAACGAGAACTCCGGTCCCCGCAACCAGACCAACAACGTTCCTTGGTAGCGGCCATGCAGAAGGTCGTGATGGTGCTCGACGAGCGACTCGCAAATCCCGGCGACACGCGTGCGGTCTCGGGCCACCTTGACGAGACGGGCTACACCCTCGGCGAGCACGAGTTTAGGCTCCCGTCGGGCATGGACTATGATCTGGTGCTCACGAACGCGGGGGAAGGAATACTCGCAACCGGCATGATATCGGCGCGCGTGCTGGGCGTCTGCGACCGCTGTCTCGATGAGGCGGAGCTCGACATCAAGGGCGAGGTCGACGAGTACTTTCTCTTCAAGGAGCCCGATCAGGAGATCGAGCTCGGCGAGGGTGAGGACGAGGTCGACTACTCCCTGGTCGGCTCGGACCATACCATCGATCTTTCCGACGCGTTGCTCTCGGCCCTGCTCATGGAGACTCCGTTCGTGGTGCTGTGCAGGGAGGACTGCAAGGGGCTCTGCCCCGTGTGCGGCGCCAACCTCAACGACGTCGACTGTGGTCACGCCGCCCAGATCGAGGCACAACGGGAGCAGGATCGGATGGATGCCAGTCCATTCGCGGTTCTCAAGAACCTCAATCTCGACGAGTAGCGCTCCTCCCGCTTTCGGGCGGAGTTGATCGCGAGTTTGGAGCCGCTGGTCGCCAATTGCGAATCTTGCGTGGTGTTTGAGAGAAAGATGGCGTGGAGAATCGCTGTCGTGCAAACATGCGGGCAATTGCGTGGTATAGTTCTATCTCGTGTGTTTGATGGAAAGACCGCTCAGGCCCTCGGGCCTGGCAATAAGTGAGTCTAAGAGAGGTTCAAGATGGCAGTACCTAAGCAAAAAAAGGGTCGCGGCGCTACGCACACTCGTCGTTCGGCCAACAGCAAGCTCGCCGCTTCGGCACGCTCCCTATGCCCCCAGTGCGGTGCTCCTAAGCTTCCGCATCACGTGTGCCCCAACTGTGGCTACTACAAGGACCGCGAGGTCGTCGTCACCGAGTAGTCATCTCGTACAATAGTGGCTTGGGAGACCGGTCCCATCAGGGGTCGGTCTCCTTTTTCGTCATAGGGAGAAGAAATGACAACCATCTGCGTTGATGCCATGGGCGGCGACGAGAAGCCCGAGGTCGTTCTCGCGGGCATCGAAGCTGCCCTTGCGCAGGATAGCGACCTCGAGGTTCTCGTTGCGGGAAACGAGGACGTCGTCGCGGCGTTCTGTGAGTCTCACGACCGTGCGCGCGCACTTGTGACCACCGAGGTCATTGGCATGGAGGAGCATCCCGCCGAGGCCGTCCGCACCAAGAAGGACTCCTCGATTGTCCGGGGGTGCGCCGCCGTCCGCGCGGGCGAGGCCGACGGCTTCTTCTCCGCCGGTTCCACGGGCGCCATCTTTGCCGCGGCGACGCTGGGCATCGGTCGCATCCGGGGAATCAAGCGCCCCGCAATCGCGTGCGCGGTTCCCGGTGCGAGCGGCAGGCAAACCGTGTTTCTCGACATGGGGGCCAATGCCGACGTCCGTCCCGAGATGATCGTCCAGTTCGCGCAGATGGGTCGCGCCTACTCTCGCGTCACGATCGGGACCACGAGCCCCAAGGTCGCCCTTCTCTCCAACGGTTCCGAGGAGACGAAGGGCTCCGAGGCAGTCATCGCCGAGCACGAGGCCCTTGTCGCCGCAGGCCCCGACTGGTTTGTGGGCAACTGCGAGGGCACGGACATCCTGCAGGGTCGCTTTGACGTCATCGTGTCGGACGGATTTGCCGGAAACGTCGCCCTAAAGACTCTCGAGGGAACGGCAAAGTTCATCCTTGCGGAGGTCAAGAAGGCCGTGAAGGGCTCGGTCAAGGCCGCCATTGGCGCGTTTCTGCTCAAGGACTCCCTCAAGGGCGTTGCCGCCGCTCTATCGGGCGACGAGCACGGCGGCGCCATTCTTCTCGGTGTCAAGGCGCCCGTACTCATCGGCCACGGCGCTACCTCGGCAAACGCCGTGATGCACGGCACTCTGGCCTGCGCCGCCGCCGTTAGGGGTGAGCTTGTGAACAAAATCGCCCAGGACATCACTCAGGCAGACTAGCAAGGTACAATTGCGTGTGGCAATTCTTCGGCACGGAAACCCCGTGCCTCGACATCCATACAGGAGGAATCAACGCATGGAACGCAGCGACATTCTCGAGAAGGTAGCCGAGGCGATCAAGGACACGTTGGGCGACGACAGCCTCGCCATCAACGAGGAGACCACCCTCAAGGATCTTGGCGCGGACTCCTTTGACCAGCTCGAGATCATGGTGGCCCTCGAGGAGGCCTTTGATATCTCCCTCGAGGGTGCAGCCGATGGCGACATGTCCTCCGTCGAGACCGTGGGGCAGACGGTGGACATCGTCGCGGCGGAGCTCTAAGGGGAGTCTCGCTTGAAGGTTCATCAGAGGGTCAAGCGGATCGAGGAGATCTGCGGACACAGCTTCAAGGACAAGAGCCTCATTACGTCCGCCATTACGCACCCGTCCGCCGTCGAGAACAAGCCCGTCTCAGCATCGTACGAGCGTCTGGAGTTTCTGGGGGACTCCATCCTCGGCGCCATGGTGGCGACCGACCTCTTCGAGCAGTTCCCGGGCATGGATGAGGGAAAGCTTACGCGCATGAAGATATCGCTCGTGAGCGGCAACACCCTCTCCGACGTTGCGGGGAAGCTCGGAGTTGGTGAGCTCATCGTTTTCGGTGAGTCGGAGAAGGGGACGGGCGCTCGCGGCATGCACTCCGCTCTGGAGAACGTGTACGAGGCCATTGTCGGTGCGCTCTACCTTGACGCCGGATTCGACGTGACCCACGAGTTCGTGCGCAGGACGCTCTCTCCCTACATTTCCCCGAAGCTTGCCGAGCGCCCGATCTCTCCCAAGTCACGTCTGCAAGAGGTGACGCAAAGGGACTATCGCTCGGCCCCCGAGTACAAGCTCGAGGGGGAGGAGGGACCCGCGCACAAGCCCACGTTCGTCTCGGTCGTCCTCGTCGACGGCAGGCGTGCGGGCAGGGGCAAGGGCTCGTCGAAGAAGGAATCCGAGAGCGCGGCCGCGCTCGATGCCCTCGCGCGTCTTGGATACCTCAGCCAAGAAGAAGACGATGAGGCCGGTACGGCATCTTAGAAAGGCATAGGCTCACGTGTATCTGAAGTCGCTCACGCTCAAGGGGTTCAAGTCCTTTGCAGACAAGACCCAGATGGTGTTTGACCCGGGTCTTACGGTCGTGGTGGGGCCCAACGGCAGCGGCAAGTCAAACATATCCGACTCCATCCTATGGGTCCTGGGTGAGCAGAGCGCCAAGATGCTGCGTGGCCGGGCAATGGAGGACGTCATCTTCTCCGGTTCCTCGGGCAGGCGGGCTGTCGGCCTGGCCGAGGTCACGCTTGTGCTCGACAACTCCGACCACACCATTCCCATCGACTTCTCCGAGGTTGCCATCACCCGCCGGATGTACCGTTCGGGCGAGTCGGAGTACCTCATCAACGGCTCTCCCGCCCGCCTGCGCGACATCACGGACATCCTGCATGACTCGGGGCTCGGCAAGGACACCCATTCCATCATCTCCCAGGGCAAGCTCGACTCCATCCTCGCGAGCCGGCCCGAGGAGAGGCGCGAGCTCGTCGAGGAGGCGGCCGGCATCTCCAAGCATCGCCGCCGCAAGGAGCGCTCCGAGCGCAAGCTCAAGGCCATGCAGGAGAACCTCACGCGCGCAAGGGACATCGAGAGAGAGATCAAGCGTCAGCTGCGGCCACTCGAGAAGCAGGTGGACAAGGCCAAGCGCCACCGTGACCTTGCCGCACAGCTCTCCGAGCTTACGACGACCCTTGCCGTGGACGACCTTCGCCAACTCCAGGTGCGCTACCGCGCCCTGAGCGAGAAGGGGAAGGAGTGCGATGCCGCGATCGAGCTCGCGCAGTACCGCTTCGACGAGAAGAACCGCGATCTGGAGAAGTACCAGTCCCTTCTCGAGCAGAAGGGGATCTTCGTAGGCGATCTCGGCGAGCAGCGCCGCCGTCTGCAGGATCTGCTCGGTCGCATGGACTCTGACATGCGCCTTCTCGAGGAAAAGGGCAAGAACATGGTCACGCGCCTCTCTGAGATGCGCATGAGCCTCTCGGCCATGGAGCGCCAGGGCAGGGAGGTCGCAGAGGAGCACGAGCGGATCGAGAGGGAGTATGCGAGCGCGCGGATCGAGGCAGAGGATCTGCAGAAGAAGGTGGTCGAGCTGGGCCCGGCGGCGAAGGCGGCCACGGCACGGCGCCGCGAGCTCGGCTCCAAGGTCGCCCAGCTCACCGCTGACGTCCGTGCAAGTCAGCGGACTGCCGACGCGGAGACGCTCGCGTTCGCAAAGCTTCGCGACCAGATCTCGAACGCCGAGGTAGAGGATCAGATGTTCGAGAGCAGGCTTGCGCAGATCGCCGACAGCGTGGCTACGGCCCGGGAGGCTCTGGACCAGAGGCGCGAGCAGAAGGGGGGCATCGAGTCCGACCTTGCGGCCGCGCGCGGCGTCGAAGAGTCGTCGGCCGATAAGATCCGCGCGTGCAAGGACGGCGTTCGCGACGTGCGCGCCAAGGAGGGC
>JAGAWD010000312.1 GCA_017941585.1 Olsenella sp.
CTGGTCCTACGAGGGCGTCGGCTGGGTGGCGCCCGCCGGGGGCGAGCCGGTCTACCGCCTCTACAACCCCTACTCGGGTGACCACCACTACACCACGAGCGCCACGGAGCGAGACCACCTCGTCGGCGTCGGGTGGCGCGACGAGGGAGTCGGCTGGAGGAGCGGCGGGGACGTGGCGGTGCTCCGCCAGTACAACCCCTACGCGTCCACCGCGACGCACAACTATACGATCAGCAAGACCGAGAGCAGGCACCTGGTCTCGGTCGGCTGGCGCGACGAGGGCGTGGGCTGGTGGGCCCTGCTCCCCGAGGAGGACGACGGGCACGAGCACGCCTGGGAGGAGCGCACCGTGGTGGACCAGTCCGCCTGGGACGAGCCCACCTACGGGGAGGAGCCGGTGTACGAGAAGAAGGAGGTTCCAGTCTGCGGTGATGGTGTTGCCTTTGAGACGGAGCAAGAGGCCTTTCTGCATGCAAGAGACTTCGACACTTCATACCACTGGGAGTGGCGCCAGGTCCAGGTCGGCACCCGTAAGGTCCAGACCGGCACCGTCCACCACGACGCCGTGACCCACGTCGAGCGCCGCTGCGCCCTCTGCGGTGCTGTTGGGTAGCGCCCACTCCACAGAATCTCCACCAAATGAAACATCGTGAAACACGATGCTGGGGAATTCCGGAACTTTAGATGGGGAAATCTAAAATATTCCATGGGGAATTCTAGTAAAACAGATGGGATTTTCCGATAAAATAGGTCCATCAAATGCAGGCGGAACGAAGGCTGGCGACATGGACGGATTGCTGAAGAACCAAGACTATCGTCCACGGCTCATCGACAGGGAGGTCGACGAGCTCATGCAGCTGTTTGGCGCCGTAAAGATAGAGGGTCCAAAGTACTGCGGGAAGACCTGGTGCGCCCAGGCCCACGCCAACAGCGAGATCCGCCTTGACCGGGAGGAATCGCGCAATCTCGTGCGCATGGACCACCGCATAGCCTTGGAGGGGGAACGTCCGCGCCTCATCGACGAGTGGCAGGAGGTCCCTGGTCTGCACGACGACGTCCGCCGCGCCGTCGACGATTCGGGGACGCGTGGCCTGTACCTCTTGACGGGGTCTTCCCTGCCCCCACAGGAGGGGTACAGTCACAGCGGCGCAGGGCGCATCGCACGCGTCCACATGCGCACCGAATCGCTTTTCGAACAGGGAATCTCAGATGGGTCCAGAGGGATTGGTTCCCTGTTCTCCGCAGAAGACGTGGTAGCTCCGGCCCCTGACGCAACGATTGCCGACATCGCCTCGTGGGTATGCCGCGGAGGCTGGCCGGCGATGAGGGGCATGTCGGAGCGCGCGTGCGCTCGCCTGAACAGGCAGTACCTCAGCTCCGTGTTCGACGAGGACGCACCTCGGAAGAGGCTTTCTGCGAGCATGGCGAGAAACGCCCTTGCCGCACTCGCGCGCAACGTCGCCACGGCGGCAACCTACAAGACCCTGCGCTCGGACATGGCACGGGGCGAAGACGGCACGGTAACGGACGCCGATGTCGTCAAGTACCTCGACTTCTTCAGGAGCATGTACCTGATCGAGGAGATTCCGGGCTGGGACGTCGGGGTCCGCTCGAAGAAGCACCTCCGCACCAAGCCTAAGCGCTATTTCGCCGACCCCGCCCTCGCCGCAAGCATGCTTGGCGTATCGAGTACCGCGTTGCAGGCCGACACGCAGCTCCTTGGCCTCTTGTTCGAGAACCTTTGCCTGCGGGACTTGCTCGTATATCTGTCGGCGAGCGATGGCTTCCAGGATGCGAGAGTCTGCTACTACGGCGACGACACTGGCCTCGAGGTGGATTTCGTGCTTCAAATGCCTGACGGACGCTGGGGCGCGATAGAGGTAAAGCTTGCGGAGGACAAGGTACCTGCGGGAGTCGCGAACCTTGTCCGGTTGCGCGACCTTGCGGCCAAGAACGCCGCGCAACGCATGCCACCTCCCAGCTTTCTGGCCGTTCTTGTGGGACGAGCGTCGTATGCTCACGGTACGGAGGAGGGAGTCAAGGTCGTTCCCCTTACGATGCTGGGGCCGTAAGAGCGAGGGGGCGAGATATCTCAGTCTCGCCCCCTCGCTGACCTCCCGACCTATCCACCGGAAGAACCCCTTGGGTTCGTATCGGCCGGGCGGAACCTTTCCAATATGATATGCCACGAACATGCGAGCGGCTGGCCCCAGGAGCAAGGGAATTCTAAGCGATTCTAAG
>JAGAWD010000313.1 GCA_017941585.1 Olsenella sp.
GCCGTCCCCGCCGCATAGGCGGCCTCAGCCGCGGCGACGTTGGCGGTCGCGACGGCAACAGCGGCGTCGCGTGCCGCCTCCGCCCTTACTTTTTGCTCCTGTGCGTCCGCCGTCTTCTGATCTGCTTCGAGCTTCTGGGCAGAGAGCTTCGCCTGGGCATCCCGGAGTTCCGCGATCGTTCGGTTGAGCTCCGTGATTGCGTCGGCGTTGGCGTCAGATACGATGTCGAGATACGCCGCCTGCGTCACGAGTTGGTTGAAGTCCTCCGCTGACAAAAGAAGCATGAGCAGGTCGCCCCTGATTTGCTGGAGTTTGTAGCTTGCCTTGACGGCAGCAGCGGCCTTGGCCCTCTGGGAGGGGAGGCTCGACTCCAGACCCGCGACCTTCTCCTCGTTCTTCTGAATCTCGCCCTGGATTTCGCTTGCCTTGGCCTGGGCGTCCTCGAAGGCCTGGTTGGCCGCGATGGCCTCGTTCTGCAGCTCCTCGAGCGTCTGGGCTTGGGCCAGTGCGGGCGTGAGGCAGAGGCCTAGGCTGAGCACAAGCGCGACGCCTGCCGCCACAGCTTCAGTACGTCCTACGTTGCGTTTCTTGTGGGCGCGCGCGAGGGAAAGGGTCTGTTTCATATTGGCTAGTCCACCATCTTCAGGGAGGTTATGACGGGCTGGTTGGCCTTCTCCACCGTGCCGTTGTCGTCGGTGACGGGCGTGTTGGCGCAGATTGCGTCGACGACCTCGATGCCGCTGGTCACCTTGCCGAAGGCGGCATACTGGCCGTCGAGGCTTGCGTTGTCCTGATGCATGATGAAGAACTGCGAGCTCGCGGAGTTGTTGTCGCTCGAGCGGGCCATGGAGATGGTTCCGCGCTTGTGCTGTATGGCGTTGACGACGCCGTTTGCAGAGAACTCTCCCTTGATGCTTTTCTCGGAGCCGCCCGTGCCGTTGCCCTTGGGGTCTCCGCCCTGGATCATGAAGCCCGATATGATCCGGTGGAAGGTGAGGCCGTTGTAGAAGCCGTCGCTCGCGAGCTGCGCGAAGTTGCTCACCGTGATGGGGGTGTTAGTGGCGTTGAGCTCGAGCTCGATTGTGCCATAGTTCGCGATTTCGATGGTCGCGTGGTGGAGTCCCTTGTCAAATCCATTGTCCAGCGGCTTGGTGATGAGGGAGGAGTCGGCCTGCTGGCCGGATTGGGTCGAACCCGAAGTAGGGCCCGAGGCGGCGTCTGAGGACGCCTTCTCCCCGTTAGGTGAGGGAGAGCCTGCACAGCCCGAGAGAGCGAGGGTGCCTCCCCCCACGAAGAGGGCCGACAGAAAGCTGCGACGAGTCATCGATTCGAATAGCAAGGTCTTCTCCCCTCGATAGCTTCTCGGTGGGCGCGGCAGCGCCTCAAAGGTATTCATTCTACCAGCGGCTCGTGGAGAGGTTGAGAAGACACGTGTTGCGGAAGCGGGCTTTGCGATTGAGCGAGTGCGCGTCCCCGGCCCCTCTAGAGCGCAAATCGGCGTCGAGTGGAATCGCCGGAGCGCAAATACGCGTCGAGTGGATTCGCCATTCGTCCATTCGACCTGCTACTGCGCTCCCATTCGTTCACTCGACCCACTTTTGCGCTCCGGCACCCTTGTCAGTGTCCACTCGAGGCACTTTGCGCTCCGCTCCCCCGGGAGGCGCTCGGCTTTGCTCGAGGCCAATTTTCGCCCGGATCCCTTGCTGGCGGTATGTCCCGCCCGCGAGGCTCTTCGTGAGAACCGGAGTGCAAAAAGGCTTCTCAAGTAGCGAAAGGTACTTCTCAATAGGGCGGGGGCGCCCCGATGCTCGGGAC